>NZ_JAHLQZ010000109.1:0-13452 GCF_018919505.1 Citrobacter sp. S55_ASV_140 | reverse complement strand
CAGAAGTGAAACGCCGTAGCGCCGATGGTAGTGTGGGGTCTCCCCATGCGAGAGTAGGGAACTGCCAGGCATCAAATTGCAGTAAGCCGGGATGAAAATCCGGGTGGTGACAAAGAAATTCGGTGGAGCGGTAGTTCAGTTGGTTAGAATACCTGCCTGTCACGCAGGGGGTCGCGGGTTCGAGTCCCGTCCGTTCCGCCACTTATTAAGAGCCCTGAGCTAACGCTCAGGGCTTTTTCTTTGCCTGCGATTTAATTATTGCTAAATTCGCAAAAATCCTCTGCATTTTTCATTCTTTTTCTATAAAGCGCTGAAGTTCATAATCCTCTCCGTAAACGAACATTGTGATTAAAAAGAGGAATTTCATGACTATCCCTGCATTCGGTTTAGGTACTTTTCGCCTGAAAGACGACGTGGTTATCGCTTCTGTTAAAACGGCGCTAGAGCTGGGCTACCGTGCTGTCGACACTGCGCAAATCTATGATAATGAAGCGGCTGTTGGCCAGGCGATTGCTGAGAGCGGCGTACCACGTAGCGAGCTGTACATCACCACCAAGATCTGGATTGAAAACCTTAGCAAAGACAAGCTGATCCCAAGCCTGAAAGAGAGCCTGAAAAAACTTCGTACGGATTATGTCGATCTGACGCTAATCCACTGGCCATCTCCGGGTGACGCCGTATCTGTCGAAGAATGTATGCAGGCATTGCTTGAAGCTAAAGAACAAGGGCTGACTCGCGAAATTGGCATTTCAAACTTCACCATTCCGCTGATGGAAAAAGCCATTGCTACAGTGGGCGTGGAGAACATCGCCACTAACCAGATTGAACTGTCTCCGTATCTGCAGAGCCGTCGGGTGGTTGACTGGGCGAAAGCGCACGGTATCCACATCACCTCTTACATGACGCTGGCTTATGGTAAAGCGCTGAAAGATGAGGTGATTGCGCGCATCGCCGCAAAACATAATGCGACTTCGGCACAGGTTATCCTGGCATGGGCAATGGGAGAAGGTTACTCAGTAATCCCTTCTTCCACCAAGCGTGAAAACCTGGCAAGTAACCTACTGGCACTGGAACTGCATCTGGATGCCGAAGATAAAGCAGCGATCGCGGCACTGGATTGCAACGATCGCCTGGTTAGCCCGGAAGGTCTGGCCCCTGAGTGGGATTAATTGCCTGACCCTTTGTACCCTTTAACCCTCTTTCACAGCTCCTTCGGGAGCTGTTTTTATATGTTCACTTAAGAAGTCGATAAATGCCCGGATACGTGTACTGACGGCACGATCGCTGTAGTAAACGGCGCTGAAAGGCATTTCTACCGGCAGTCGCTTATCGGCCAGCAGTTCCACCAGTTCTCCCTGCTCGATCTCTTTGCCAATCATATAATCTGAAAGACATGCAATGCCGTTACCGTTCAGGCAAAGCTGTTTTAACGTTTCTCCGCTGTTGGAAGAAATCCCACATTCGATCTCATGGAGCTGCCCATCGCTACAGGCTATTGGCCAGGTATTGAGCGAGATGGGTTCAGAAAACCCCAGACACAGGTGCCGTTTTAACTCTTCAACACTCTCTGGCTTGCCAAAACGGGCAATATAGTCAGGTGAAGCGATAATCTTGCGGTAGCTGGTAAATAACGGACGTGCGCGCAGACTTGAATCAGTCAACGTGCCTGCGCGTATCGCAACATCCACTTTTCGTTCAATAAGATTGATGAACGTTTCTGAGGAGACAAGAGACAACGTCATCTCGGGATACCGCTCACGGAACGGTTTAATCAGCGGCATCAGGAAATGCAGCATTACCGGCGTTGCCGCATCGATACGCAGTAAGCCGCGTGGGGTATTACGTGACTCCATGATTTCCGTTTCTGCTGCAGCCATTTCTTGCAGTATCTGCTGCACACGCCTGAAGTATCGCTCTCCTTCTTCAGTCAGGCTCAGTTGTCGGGTCGTACGATTAAGCAGACTGACGCCGAGCTTCATCTCCAGCTTTTTAACTGCCCGGCTGACAGCGGAATTGGCCTGTCCAAGCTGCTCTGCCGCCCGGCTGAAGCTGCCGCTTTCCACGACAGCGACAAAAATTGCAAGTTCTTCGGAGGTTGCTTTCATTTTTGCACCTGAAGCAAAATTAAATTGATATTTTGAATATTTTTGTCATTAAAACATCCAGGCATACTGCGTGTCATCTGATTACTGATGTTATGGAGTTATTTATGCCTCTCGCTTTATTTGTACTGACAATAAGTGCCTTCGCTATTGGCACGACTGAGTTTGTGATTGTCGGCCTGGTGCCGACCATTGCTCAACAACTGGCGATCTCGTTACCTTCCGCCGGAATGTTGGTTTCAATCTATGCGCTGGGCGTAGCTATTGGCGCGCCGGTGCTGACTGCTCTGACCGGACGCTTACCGCGTAAACAGTTACTGGTCGCGCTGATGGTCTTGTTTACGGCCGGGAATTTGCTGGCATGGCAGGCACCGGGCTATATGACATTAATCGTCGCCCGTCTGCTGACGGGGTTGGCGCACGGTGTGTTCTTCTCAATTGGCTCTACCATCGCGACAAGTCTGGTGCCGAAAGAGAAAGCGGCTTCCGCGATCGCCATTATGTTTGGCGGCTTAACGGTGGCGCTGGTTACGGGCGTGCCGCTGGGGACATTCATCGGTCAGCATTTTGGCTGGCGCGAGACTTTTCTTGCGGTATCAATGTTAGGCGTGATCGCGCTGATTAGTAGCCAACTGCTGATCCCGGCCAACATTCCCGGTCGGGCGGCCGCCAGCATTCGTGACCAGGTGAAAGTGCTGACCCATCCTCGTCTGTTGCTGATTTACGCCGTTACGGCGCTGGGCTATGGCGGTGTATTCACGGCATTCACCTTCCTGGCGCCGATGATGCAGGATCTGGCTGGATTCTCCCCGGCAGCAGTAAGCTGGATCTTGCTGGGTTATGGCGTATCTGTGGCTATCGGCAATATCTGGGGCGGCAAACTGGCAGATAAGCATGGTGCCGTTCCTGCGCTGAAATTTATTTTCGCCGCACTGTTTATTCTGCTGATGGTCTTCCAGGTGACCGCATCCACTCAGTACGCCGCACTGGCCACTATTCTGGTGATGGGGATCTTTGCCTTTGGCAACGTACCGGGTTTGCAGGTCTACGTTGTTCAGAAAGCCGAACAATTCACGCCTAATGCGGTAGATGTGGCATCAGGACTCAACATTGCAGCGTTTAACATTGGTATTGCATTGGGTTCAGTGATTGGCGGGCAAACGGTGGAGCATTACGCTTTGGCGCAGACGCCGTGGATTGGTGCCCTCATTGTTCTGGTGGCTTTCTTACTGATGGGCGTCAGCGGTCGCCTTGATAAACCTGTACGCATTGCTCTGGGGTAAATCAATGATGTAAGCGCCCACTTACAAAACAAACTGCAATTGTTCGTTGAAAGTGAGTGCTAAAATCCCTATAACAGAAGAACCAGTCCGGCTGCGGACTGGTTGACGTTACAGAGGTTTGAAAGTCTAAAGTGCGAAAAAACACCTATGCCATGCGTTATGTTGCCGGACAGCCCGTTGAGCGAATTTTACCGCCAGGGTCGTTTGCGCATATTGGCCAGGCATTACCCGCAGGTGCTCCGTTAAGCAGTGAAGATCGCATTCGCGTGCTGGTATGGAATATTTTTAAGCAGCAGCGTGCAGAATGGCAGTCGGTGCTGAAAAATTTTGGCAAAGATGCGCATCTGGTGTTATTGCAGGAAGCGCAAACCACGCCTGAACTGGTGCAGTTTGCGACCGCTAACTATCTCGCTGCCGACCAGGTACCCGCCTTTGTGCTGCCTCAGCACCCCTCTGGCGTCATGACGCTCTCTGCCGCCCATCCTGTTTACTGCTGTCCATTGCGCGAGCGTGAGCCTATTTTACGGCTGGCGAAATCGGCATTGGTGACGGTTTACCCATTGCCTGATACGCGTTTATTGATGGTGGTGAATATCCACGCGGTAAATTTCAGCCTCGGCGTTGATGTTTATAGTAAGCAGTTACTTCCTATTGGCGATCAGATTGCCCATCACAGCGGTCCGGTGATCATGGCGGGTGATTTTAATGCCTGGAGCCGTCGACGGATGAATGCGCTGTACCGCTTTGCGCGCGAAATGTCGCTGCGCCAGGTGCGCTTTACCGACGATCAACGCCGACGCGCGTTTGGTCGCCCTCTCGATTTTGTGTTCTATCGTGGTTTGAACGTGAGTGAAGCCTCTGTGCTGGTCACCCGCGCATCCGATCACAATCCGCTACTCGTTGAATTCAGTCCCGGCAAACCTGAACAATAACGGTGTGTCAGGTCTGCCGTAGGGCAGACCTGTAGTGGTGCTGCCCTTCTTATTAAACAACAACCGAAGGACAACACAATGACAACACGCTCCCATCATGACAACGTCGAAAAACAGTTTGGCTCTCAGGCTAATGCCTATTTGACCAGTGCGGTACATGCCTCTGGCCGCGATTTGCAACGCCTGTCCGCAAGATTGTCAGCATTTCCGCAAGCCCGGTTACTGGATATGGGATGCGGAGCAGGGCATGCCAGTTTTGTGGCTGCGCAACACGTCAGGCAGGTCGTAGCTTATGATTTATCTTCACAAATGCTTGAAGTGGTGGCGGAGGCGGCAAAAGACAGGGGGCTGGAAAACCTCTCCACGCGTCAGGGTTATGCCGAAAGCCTGCCATTTGAAGATAACGCGTTTGAGGTGGTGATTAGCCGCTATTCCGCGCATCACTGGCATGATGTCGGGCGCGCGCTGCGGGAGGTGAACCGCGTCCTGAAGCCTGGCGGCGTACTGATCGTGATGGATGTGATGTCGCCGGGTCACCCTGTACGTGATATCTGGTTACAAACAGTGGAAGCGTTGCGTGATACCTCGCACGTACGCAATTATTCCAGCGGGGAGTGGCTGTCTTTAATCAATGACGCGAATCTTATTGCTGACACCTTGTTAACTGACCGCTTGCCGCTGGAGTTCAGTTCGTGGGTTGCGCGGATGCGTACGCCTGCGGCGTTGACCGAAGCGATTCGTTTATACCAACAGAGTGCATCTGCTGACGTGAAGACCTACTTTGCATTACAGGAAGAGGGGTCGTTTACCAGCGACACGATAATGGTAGAGGCGCATAAAGCAGGATAAATAAAAAAGGCACTGGGGGGAAATCAGTGCCTTCATTTCTATAAGGTTATCAGGAGTCCGGCATACCGTTGTTTTTCACAAACAACGTTAGCTGATCGCCAGGCTGCAGGTTATCCGTGTCGCTATTCCAGCGCATCACATCTTTGATGTTAACCCCGTGACGTTTGGCAATGCTCGACAGCGAGTCGCCCTTACGCACACGATAGGTGATGCTATCGCTGTTATTAGCCAGGCGCTGCGCGCTGGTTCCAGCGCCTACCGTCAGGCTTTGGCCTACTTTCAGGGAAGAACCACGCAGATTGTTCCACTGTTTCAGGTCTTTTGTGCTCACGCCAAGACGTGAAGCAACGCCAGAAAGCGTATCGCCAGAGCGAACTTTGTAGCTACGGCTGTTCAGCGGCGTGTTATCCGCGAGCAGCGTTGACTGCACGGCTGCAATTTCGCCTGAAGCCAGAGACTCACGCAGCTTTTCTGCATGCTTCTTTGGCACCATCACATATTGCGGACCGCTGGCACCCAACGTGGAGCCTTTCACGCCTGCATTGAAGGTCTTCAGCTTGCTGACGGATATACCCGCCATATCGGCAACCTGAGCCATCTCAACCGGGCTATTCAAGCGAACACGTGCCAATGCGCGGCTTTCGTCTGTTGTAGGCAGACGCACGCCATAGCGCTTGCTGTTTTTGAGAATATCGCTCAAAGCCAGCATTTTGGGCACATACAGCTTCGTTTCCTGAGGCAACGGTAACGACCAGAAGTCGGTGGATTTACCACGCGCTTTGTTCGTTTTGATCGCCTTCATCACGCGACCTTCACCGCTATTATAAGCAGCAATGGTCAGCAGCCAGTCGCCATCAAACATCTTGTTCAGACGCTGCATCATGTCGAGCGCGGCAGTGGTGGAAGCCACAATGTCGCGACGTGCATCATAATTGCGGGTCTGCTTTAAACCATAATTGCGCCCCGTGCTCGGAATGATCTGCCAAATACCTGCGGCATTGGCGCCAGACGTTGCGTGAGGATCAAAAGCGCTCTCCACTATGGGTAGTAATACCAGTTCCATTGGCATGTTACGTTTCTTAACCTGCCCGGCTATCCAGTACATATACGGCTCTGCCCGTAAAGTTACATCGTGGAGATAGCTCTTATTGCGTAAATACTTCTGTTTCTGTTCGCGAATCCGGCTGTTTTCCGGAATTCCCATCTTTAGCTCGTCACCAATGAAAGCCCACAAATCTTGATCAGCAGCGATAGATGTTCCATCGTCCATCCATCGCGCCTGACTTGTAAACTTTCCTGCTTCCCCTTGACCAGCTGCAGAAAGGCTCTGTGCGTGCTGTTGGACGTTACCAGTATTCTGGCACCCAACAAGCAGGACAGAGGCGAGTAATATCGCTTTTGCCTTCATGTGTGTGTCAATAGTTGCTTAAAAGACGACCGATCATAACGGCGAAGTTTTCAAAAGGCAACCCGGAATTGTCAGAACGTATCTTTCTTTGACCTTAACCAGGCAAAACGCTCTTCAGGTTGTTGCAATATTGTTTCTTTGTTTATTTCATTAATTAAATCAATATCTTCAGTTCGCAAAAAAATATTATTTCGCCGCTCATTTTTCAGAATTACGGGTAGTGTCATTTGTTTTTTTACGCGTAACTCATTAACTTTACGATAATATTCATTTATGAACGAATCGTGCGGGAGGATGCTTAAAGCAAACTTCATATTTGCTAATGTGTACTCATGTGCGCAACAAATCAAAGTATCATCGGGAAGTGCGCTGATCTTTTTAAGTGATTGATACATCTGTGTTGCAGTACCTTCGAAAAGCCGACCGCAGCCACCAGAAAAGAGCGTGTCGCCACAAAACAGGTAAGGGTGACTAAAGTAACAGATATGTCCTAAAGTGTGACCCGGCGTAGCAATTACCTTAAATTCATGCCCCAATACGAGTGCAATATCGCCATCTTCGACTATGTGCGTCGTTCCCTTATCTTGCGTTTCAGCCGGTCCGTATACCACTATTTGTGGGAAGTGTTGCAGGAGTTCTTTCACGCCGCCAACGTGATCCTGATGATGGTGGGTCAGCAGAATGGCCTCTGGCACCCAGTTATGTTCTGCAATGGCTTGCAGAACTGGGGCGGCTTCTCCCGGGTCAACAATCAGACAATGTTGGTCATTATTTGACAGGACCCAGATGTAATTGTCCTGAAATGCAGGAATACTGTTAAGATTCATATCTTACCTCTCAATGCGAAACGGAAGGTTATGATGAAACCGGCAAGGATCCCTCAAACTGTCGTAGCGCCCGTGAGCTGGGATGATTTACCCTGGGGCGAATACTATCGTGAGGCGCTGGAGCATCAGCTTAACCCGTGGTTCGCAAAAATGTACGGTTTTCATCTGCTTAAAATTGGTAATTTAAGCGCAGAAATCGATTCTGAATCGTGCGCGGTTTCTCATCAGGTAAATGTTTCTTTGCTGGGTTCTCCCATGCAGGTAACGGCCGATCCTTTACATCTGCCCTTTGCCGACAAGTCGGTGGATGTCTGTTTGTTGGCCCATACGTTACCGTGGTGCGACGATCCGCATCGGTTACTGCGCGAAGCCGATCGTGTGCTAATTGATGACGGCTGGTTGATTCTGAGCGGGTTTAATCCGGTAAGCCTGATGGGACTGCGTAAACTGGTGCCGGTATTGCGCAAGACCCCGCCTTACAACAGCCGGATGTTTACCCTCATGCGTCAACTGGACTGGCTCTCTTTGCTAAATTTTGAAGTGCTGCACTACAGCCGCTTTCATGTTCTGCCCTGGAACAAGAAAGGCGGGAAAATGTTAAGCGCCCATATTCCTGCCCTGGGATGTTTGCAACTGGTGGTCGCGCGTAAGCGAACCATCCCACTTACGCTCAACCCAATGAAACAAAATAAAAGCAAAACGCCTATCCGCCAGGCCGTTGGCGCTACCCGGCAATACCGCAAGCCGGACGCTTAAGACTCGGCCTGATACCCGATATCATCCTGAGTGGGGCTCATTGCCGCGGCGCGCGCAAGCTCATCACAGCGTTCGTTTTCCGGATGGCCCGCATGGCCTTTAACCCATTCCCATTTGATTTGATGCGGACCCAGCGCGGCATCCAGACGTTTCCACAGATCGACGTTCTTTACCGGTTTTTTATCTGCCGTTTTCCAGCCGCGCTTCTTCCAGTTGTGGATCCATTGTGTAATGCCCTGGCGCACATACTGGCTGTCGGTGCTGAGTATCACTTCACACTGTTCTTTCAGGGCTTCCAGCGCAACGATTGCCGCCATCAGCTCCATGCGATTATTGGTTGTGAGGTTGTACCCTTCACTAAAGGTTTTTTCGCGCCCGCGATAGCGTAAAATTGCCCCGTAACCACCTGGCCCTGGATTTCCCAGGCAAGAACCATCGGTGAAAATTTCTACCTGTTTAAGCATCTCTGGTAGACTTCCTGTTTTAGCAAATCGAAATCAAACGATAAGTCTGACATAAATGACCGTTATGAGCACTGGAATTACACGACAGGTAGTCCTTGATACCGAAACCACCGGTATGAACCAGATTGGCGCCCACTACGAAGGCCACAAGATCATTGAGATCGGTGCGGTCGAAGTGGTGAACCGCCGCCTGACCGGTAATAACTTCCACGTTTACCTGAAGCCGGATCGGCTGGTGGATCCGGAAGCGTTTGGCGTACACGGCATCGCAGACGAATTCCTGCTCGATAAGCCTACGTTTGCCGAGGTGGCCGACGAGTTTCTCGACTACATTCGCGGCGCGGAGCTGGTCATCCATAACGCATCGTTTGATATCGGCTTTATGGATTACGAGTTTGCTAAGCTCAATCGTGATATTCCGAAAACCAACGAATTTTGCAAAATAACCGATAGCCTGGCGCTGGCAAGGAAAATGTTTCCTGGCAAGCGAAACAGCCTCGATGCGTTATGCTCGCGCTATGAAATAGACAACAGTAAACGAACCCTGCACGGCGCATTGCTCGATGCCCAGATTCTGGCCGACGTTTATCTGATGATGACCGGTGGGCAGACCACGATGGCATTCTCGATGGAAGGTGACAGCCAGCAGCAAAATGACACGGGGATCCAGCGCATTGTTCGGCAGTCCAGTAAACTACGCGTTGTTTTCGCCACTGATGAGGAGTTAGCGGCCCATGAATCGCGCCTTGACCTGGTGCAGAAGAAGGGTGGAAGTTGTCTCTGGCGGGCGTAAATGACCCAATTACAGTGCAGAAATGACCATTCGGGTGATTTTTGCAGCAAACGATTAAAAACGTGAGAAAAAGCGTTGACGAGGCGCGAGGCAATCCGTAATATTCGCTTCGTTCCCGAGCGGAACACAACGCGGAGTGGTAGTTCAGTTGGTTAGAATACCTGCCTGTCACGCAGGGGGTCGCGGGTTCGAGTCCCGTCCATTCCGCCACTATTCAGAAAGCCTGAATCAGAAATGATTCAGGCTTTCGTCGTTTTAGTTCCACCCAAAATAACAATCCCATCATTACACTGTATCGATACATCCGCGCTGCCGGGCGGGAAACACATCAGGTCATCCTTAACCCGACGCATATCGTAGAGGCGATTAACCCGCGAAGTGATTCATCACGCAGGCGAAGCGGGGTGAAAAGTTATCGCCAATAAGAACCGTTTCCTCATTCAGGCGCTTCAGCATATACAGCTTGTCGGCACGTTCGTAAGCGTCGAAGAAGAGGTAATCGACAGCATCCGTTGCGTCATCATCGGGGGATTTTTCACGTCCATCGGGAGTGAGCATGAAAACGCCTGCGGTATGGCCGAGCGGACGGGCGTAGCGAAAGAACAGTTTTCGGCTAACAGTGAACTCACCATCATCACTTTTGAATTTCCCCTGTACTGACAATGAAAGGTGTCCGGAATTGTAGCTCGTGATCAGCATAATTCCGTTGAGTTCCTTTTTGCTATTTTGGATGTCGAGTATCGACGTAAATTCCGATGAGCATGAAAAGCTGATTTCTTGTTTCTTCGCATTCCCGACGATAATGAAAAAAGCAATGGCCGCCAGCCCAAAAATGGCAATTACCACTGACCACAGTAAAGGAGAGTGATCGCTTTCCTGCTTCATATCATTCCTCATAATGACGATATTGGCTGACGCAATGGTAATAGCCGAGGTTTAGTCCGCATTCAGCGGCAAACGACCACTCAACCAGGTTATGGTTGCTCGCCCACGTATTAAGATAGAGATCTTTTGGATGCGAACAGTTTGGGTTAATCCCCACTGACTTGAATATATCCAGCGCTTTCTTTTCAGTTATGGTATCGGTAAGAGCGTTCCCTAATATATGTACCCGGCATTGCTCGTAGTCGATTGTCCGCAGAATAGCTGCGTCCGTCATGGCGATTTCATTGGGGATCCATGTTAACCACGCTGTCGCCAGCACTGCGATACCGGTGATTAACGTTGTTATCGCGACTGGCCATCGGTTTCGGTTCTTTTTGTTGAGCTTCTTTGCAACATGGGCAATTCGCGCTGGAGTTTGCGCCTCTTCCAGTTGCTGAATATTGATATTGACGTCGCCCATCCGAAATCCCATTCGCGGAATGGTGACGATGAGTTCGGCAGGGTGACCCGTTGACGTTATTGCTTTGCGCAGAAATGAAATGTGCTGGTTGAGATTGGCATCCGTCGCCCGGGCGCCATTATGCTGGAAAACATTCAGCAGAATTTCATCGCGCGAGGAAATCTCTTTACCATTTTGCAACAAATAGAGCAGTAATTGCGTTGCCACATTATTCAATGTCGCCATTTCACCCGATGTCAGGTCTTTTAGGGTATTTTTATTTGGTCTGAAAACTAAGCCATCACCAATAATTACGGATTTAATTTTGTTTATTGGTATATGAGAAATCACTGATGTCTCCTTTAAAGCAGGATATCTCGCATTCGAGTGGGGGAAGCAATAGCATAACATAATTCATTTATAAAAAATGGTTGCGCCATAGATCGCTTCATTAATATTTATATAACAATATTTTAATATTTCTTATAAGATGTCTCATTCTCCTTTCTCTCTGTCACTATCTTATTGTCATTACTCGCTTTTGATATCCACTTTCATTTTTACAAAACTTTCATAAATACATTTTGCCTGGTATCCGGACTAAATAAAAAAATAGTTGATAGATAAAAACTCTATAAAAACGCAAAATAATAGATATTAACACTGGTATACGTCTGAATTTTGGCTGTTTTTTAGGTAAACGATCGTTATGCAGGCGGTGATACAACACGATTCCCTGAGTTTGATTAATACCGTATTTTTGCATTGTGTCATTTTTCTGCCGACTTAATATAAGCCCCGAAACAGCCTGAACAGCTGTGGACGGTATTTCGTATGGAATGCCAATGATGTTCAAAATAAGGGGCGGGTTGAGATGGATTGTTTGCAGGGATATGCGCTACCGCCACCTGCAGATCAGCATTTCCCTGACGTTAAGTGTCTGCGGAAATAGATCGTCGGAATAACTAAAAACGGATATAAGGTTAAGTAGTAATATGAAAATGAAAAACGTGGCTGTGGCCTGCGCGCTGATGGCGGGAATGACTTTGACTGCCTCTTCTGCTTTCGCTGCAAAAAATGTCGAGCCGACTAACGGTAAAATTCACTTCACCGGTTCTCTGGTTAATTCCGCATGCGGTCTGGCACCTGAATCCAGCCCGGTGCAGGTTAATTTTGGTGAGATCCCAACCTCTCAGTTAAAAGACAACCAACGCGCTGGCGTTAAGCATGCCAAAATCGTTCTTCAGGGCTGCGACACCACCGTTGCGAAAACGGCTACTGTGACCTATACCCCGGCAACGATTGATACCGACAACAACGCCCTGGCCGCATTCACCTCTGGTACTGCAAAGGGCGCGGGTATTGGTATGGTTGACAGCGGCAACCAAGACGTGGAATGGGGTAAAGCTGCCTCTCAGGTCAACATCACTGACGGCGAAACCGACATTGATTTCGTTGCTTATCTGCAGGCAAACAACGCTTCTGCAGCGGTAACGCCGGGTGATTTCGAATCTACCGTTAATTTCCAGATCGACTATCAGTAATTACCCGCAGCGGGCGCATTAATGCGCCTGCTTAACCCTTCCTGCGAATAACTGAAAGGAAATACGGTTATGCCTGGATGGCGAATTTTACTGCTTTTTGTCTTTATCTCGCCTGCATGGGTTATGGCTGGCGCCAATCGTCTAAACAGTACGCCCGGCAAAATGCGCATGCGAGGAAATATTATTGAGGCTGCCTGTTATGTTGACCCGCGCGACCGGTCGCTACTGGTTGAATTCGATGATCTCTCTGCCAGAGATATTTCCGGAAGACCAGAAAAAGTGTCCGCGCATGATTTCAGTATTCATTTGCTGGGATGTTCATTAGGGGATTCTCAACATTCCGGGAATGTGTTTCAACGCGCCAATATTACCTTTTCTGGTGCGCCTGACAGGGACAATCCTGATTATCTGAGCGTGCAGTCGGAAACTGAAAATTTAGCAATAGAAATATACGACAGCAAAGGACAGCAAATTCGTCTGGGCGAACCATCACCAGATTATGTGCTTAACCCAGGGAAGAACACACTCAACTTTACGGCTTATTTGATCTCCCGTGACGGAAGAATGACATCCGGCGAATTTACTGCGGTCACGCATTTTGTTGTGAATTATCTCTGAGCTGCACTGCAATTCGGGTATCTGAAGGTTTGCGAACGAAAATGATCACGCTGAAAACAGATAAAAAACGCCTGGCGCTATTTATTACTCTGGTTTGTGCCTCTGCATGGGCTGAAGCGGATGAGGCCATTGAATTTAATACTGACGTACTGGACGCCAGTGACCGGCAGAATGTCGATTTGCAGCGTTTTTCCGAAGGCAACTTTGTGACTCCCGGAGAATATCTGCTGGATGTTCGAATTAACAGCCAGGAAATTCCTCAGCAGTCGATCCGCTATATTGTCGATCCTGCCAACCCGCATAAATCCATGGCGTGTCTGACGCAGCAACAACTCGAATTACTGGCGCTCAAAGAAGAGGCGCTGACCTATATTCATCCGATTAGCGCGACCTGCTATGACATTTCCCGTCTGCCGGGCGTAGCGTTGAATAATAGCGCAGGCGTACTGGACATTACCGTGCCGCAGGCATGGATGAAATATACCGATCCCGACTGGACGCCGCCGGAGCGCTGGGATAATGGCGTCGCCGGGCTGATTTTTGACTACAGCA
>NZ_JAHLQZ010000108.1:0-13476 GCF_018919505.1 Citrobacter sp. S55_ASV_140 | reverse complement strand
TAGCGAAACGTCTTGGCGACGATATCTACCAACGTTTTACTGAAGGCCGTACCCAGGAACAGTGGCTCCAGTATCTGTATGCAAAAATGCTGGCTAAAGACCCCGCGCTCCCTTCTTATGACGAGCTGAAGAAAATGGGGATCTATAAACGCAAAGATCCCAACGGACACTTTGTCGCCTACAAAAAATTCCGCGACGATCCGCAGGCCAACCCGCTCAAAACCCCCTCTGGCAAGATTGAAATCTACTCCAGCCGACTGGCGAAAATTGCCACCTCCTGGGAGTTGCAAAAGGATGAGGTGATAAGCCCACTTCCCATTTACGCCTCAACGTTTGAAGGATGGGACGATCCAAAACGCAGTTCATTCCCGCTGCAGTTGTTTGGTTTCCACTACAAATCCCGCACCCACTCCAGCTACGGGAATATTGATGTTCTCCAGGCATCCTGCCGCCAGGAAATATGGATCAACCCCGTCGATGCCCAAGAGCGGGGAATCAGAAACGGCGATATGGTGCGGGTCTTTAACGATCGTGGTGAAGTGCGTATCCCGGCCAAAGTGACGCCGCGGATCCTGCCCGGCGTAAGCGCAATGGGTCAGGGCGCATGGCACGATGCCGATATGGCTGGCGATAAAATTGATCATGGCGCCTGCGTCAATACGCTGACAACCCAGCGCCCTTCACCGCTGGCAAAAGGCAACCCACAGCACACTAACCTGGTCGAGATCGAGAAGGTTTAAGGACTAGCCCATGACAACTCAGTATGGATTTTTTATTGATTCCAGTCGTTGCACCGGGTGCAAAACCTGCGAACTGGCCTGCAAAGACTACAAAGATCTCACGCCTGAGGTGAGCTTTCGACGGATTTATGAATACGCGGGCGGTGACTGGCAGGAGGATAACGGCGTCTGGCATCAGAACGTTTTTGCCTATTACCTCTCCATTTCTTGCAATCACTGCGAAGATCCAGCCTGTACCAAGGTTTGCCCAAGTGGCGCCATGCATAAACGTGAAGATGGTTTTGTCGTGGTGGATGAAGACGTATGCATAGGCTGTCGCTACTGCCACATGGCCTGCCCATACGGCGCGCCGCAGTACAATGCAGCTAAAGGTCATATGACCAAGTGCGATGGCTGTCATGATCGCGTCGCCGACGGCAAAAAGCCTGTCTGCGTCGAGTCCTGTCCGCTACGCGCGCTGGACTTTGGTCCGCTTGATGAGCTGCGCAAAAAACATGGTGAGCTTGCGGCGGTTGCCCCGTTACCGGGCACGCATTTTACCAGGCCGAGTATTGTGATTAAACCCAATGCCAATAGCCGCCCGACCGGGGATACCACGGGTTTTCTGGCTAATCCGAAGGAGGTGTAAAATGGGAAATGGATGGCATGAATGGCCGCTGGTCCTGTTTACGGTGCTGGGTCAATGTGTGGCCGGGGCGCTGATCGTGAGTGGGTATGGCTGGTTAACCACCAAAGACGATGTGGCAAAACAACGTATCGTGCGCAGTATGTTTTTTCTGTGGCTGGTAATAGGCATCGCCTTTCTCGCCTCAATAATGCATTTAGGTTCACCGCTACGCGCGTTTAACTCGCTGAACAGAATCGGCGCATCGGCGCTCAGTAACGAAATCGCCAGCGGTTCGCTATTTTTCGCGGTTGGTGGCCTGTGGTGGCTGGTGGCGTTTCTCGGTAAAATGCCGGCTTTGTTAGGTAAAATCTGGCTGCTGCTCAGCATGTTGCTTGGTCTGGTTTTTGTTCTGGCGATGACTAACGTCTACCAGATAGACACCGTTCCGACCTGGTATAATGGCTATACTACGCTGGCGTTTTTCATGACGATGTTGCTGAGTGGCCCGCTGTTTGCCGCCCTGCTGCTACGCGCTGCGAGCGTGTCGTTTAACGCCGCCAGATTCGCCGGAATCAGCATACTTGCCCTGCTGGTGAGTGTGGCCGTTATCGTTTTGCAGGGCGTATCGCTCAGCGAAATTCACAGTTCGGTACAACACGCCAGCGCTCTGGTTCCCGACTACGCAAGCTTACAGGTCTGGCGCATCGTGATGCTGGCTGCGGGGCTGGGTTGCTGGATATGCCCGCTAATTCGTCGCAAAGAACCGGCTGTCGGCGGACTGGCGCTGGGTTTAATTTTCGTGCTTGCCGGTGAAATTATTGGCCGCGGTTTGTTTTATGGCTTACATATGACAGTCGGAATGGCTGTTGCAGGTTAATACTCGGGTGCGGGGCAACCCGCACTTTTCAGGATTGTTTGCATGACCCATTTTTCACAACGTGACAACTTCTCTACCGCGGCGCGCGTATTGGGTGCGCTGTTCTACTATGCGCCAGACAGTACAGAAGCTTCTGCGCTGGCCAGTGCGCTAAAAACCGATGGCTGGCAGGCGCAGTGGCCGCTTGAACCCACGGCCCTTTCTGCGCTGGCTGAACAACTGCAGACCGAGGCCGATGAGCCGCTACCGCAAGCCTGGCAGCGACTGTTTGTCGGCCCTTACACGCTACCTTCTCCGCCCTGGGGTTCCGTCTGGCTGGATCGTGAAAATGTCTTGTTTGGCGATTCCACGCTGGCATTACGTCAGTGGATGCGTGACAACGGGATCCAGTTTGCCGTGCAGCAAAATGAACCGGAAGATCACTTTGGCGCGCTGCTGTTACTGACGGCCTGGCTTGCTGAAAACGGACGCCACACCGAGTGCGAACAGCTGTTAGCCTGGCATCTGCTACCGTGGTCAACGCGTTTCCTTGACGTGTTTATCGAACATGCGAACCACCCGTTCTACCAGGCTCTGGCAGAACTGGCGCGCCTGACGCTGGCAAAGTGGCGATCGCAATTATTAATTCCAGTAGCCGATAAGCCGTTGTTTCGTTAATGTCGCCACAGGCAGGATGTATCCTGCCTGCATAATACCGTTGCGCACGCTGAGCTTTTGCTTCTGTTGCCAAATAGCCGCAAAATAAAGCCTCTGAATTTCCCTGTCTGGCCACTCATGCACCATTTACATGCTTATCCTGACCTGCGCGCTATGTTTCGCCGCCTGCTGATCGCCGCGCTGATTGGTATCCTTGCCGCGTTGGCCGTCGCAGGCTTTCGCCATGCCATGTTCCTTCTTGAATGGTTGTTCCTGAGTAACGACACGGGCAGTCTGGTCAATGCGGCGACAAATCTTTCTCCGTTAAGACGCATGCTGACGCCCGCGCTGGGCGGTCTGGCAGCTGGCTTACTGCTCTGGGGTTGGCAAAAATTCAACCGTTTACGACCACAGGCTCCCACAGATTACATGGAAGCCCTGCAAACGGACGGTCAATTCGACGTCAGCGCCAGCCTGGTAAAGTCACTGGCATCGTTACTGGTTGTCGCCAGCGGCAGTGCTATCGGGCGTGAAGGTGCCATGATTTTGCTGGCGGCGCTGGCCGCGTCCAGCTTTGCTCAACGTTTCACACCGCGCGCCGAATGGAAATTATGGATCGCCTGTGGAGCGGCAGCAGGTATGGCCGGCGCGTATCATGCCCCGCTGGCGGGCAGTTTATTTATTGCTGAAGTCCTGTTTGGCACGATGATCCTCGCCTCGCTGGGACCGGTGGTGGTATCCGCCGTCGTCGCCTTGCTGACCACCAATGTACTGAGCGACAGCAATGCGTTGCTCTATGCCGTGCACTTCACACGGGAACTGCATGTGATGGAATACGCTATGATTCTCAGCACAGGTCTGGTTGCCGGCGTCTGCGGTCCGTTGTTTATGTGGTTGATGACCGCCAGCCATAACGGTTTTTTGCGCTTAAAACTCTCGCCACCGTGGCAACTGGCGCTTGGCGGGTTGATCGTTGGCCTGTTGTCGCTGCTCACTCCTGCCGTTTGGGGAAATGGCTACAGCGTGGTGCAGTCATATCTGCTCTCGCCACCGCTATTGACCGTGGTTAGCGGGATCTTTATCTGCAAATTACTGGCGGTGCTTGCCAGCAGTGGCTCCGGTGCGCCGGGCGGGGTGTTTACGCCAACGCTGTTTGTCGGTCTGTCTGTCGGCATGCTGCTGGGACGGACGTGGGGATTATGGCTTCCGGGTCCGGATGAAATTGCCATTCTGCTGGGATTAACGGGGATGGCCACGCTACTGGCAGCAACCACGCATGCGCCAATTATGTCTACATTGATGGTTTGTGAAATGACCGGGGAGTATCGCTTGCTCCCCGGATTACTGATCGCCTGCGTGGTGGCGTCAGTGCTGTCGAGAACGTTACGCCAGGACTCTATCTACCGACAGCACGCTGCCAAGCATTGACAGACGGATATACTGTGACAGCTCTCGCTGCTCTGCGCGAGGCAGATACGGCAGTTCGCCGATTAGCGGCGCAGGTAATTTTTTGCTCAGCACGTCAATGATTTCCGCATAATGCGCCAGCCCTGGGTTGATTCGGTTTGCGACCCAGCCCAGCAGCGGCAATCCGTCGCTGGCGATCGCCTGTGCGGTAAGAATGGCATGATTAATACAACCTTCCTGGATACCCACCACCATCAGCACCGGCATTTGTTCCTGTACCACCCATTCAGATAGCGGGCGCAGATCGTTCATCAGACTCCGCCAGCCGCCGGTACCTTCCACGACAACGTGATCGACTTTTTCGCTCAGGCTTGCGAGACCGTTGGAAAGCAAGGTGTAATTGACCGGACCACTATGCGCTACGCTGCTTTCGTCCTCGCTCAGCGCAATCGGGTTGACCGCCTCATACGGCAGTTCGATAGATGAAACACTTTGCAGCACCAGCGCATCTTTGTTGCGCAAACCTTCAGGTGTCTCCTTACTTCCTTTGGCTACCGGTTTGTAGCCCGCGACACTTTTACCCCCTGACGCCAACGCTTGTAGTAATGCGCGGGAAACCACGGTCTTCCCAACAGAAGTGTCTGTACCTGTAATAAAGAAACGCTTCAGCATCACTAACTCCACCGTTATGCTTTGAAAATATAAGTCAGGAAAATAAAACAGTGGAGAAAGTCTAAGGTATGACGACCGGAATCAGCTTGAGATAGCGCAATTTTTCGTACAACAGTTAAAAAATGTTAACCCTGTAATAGACGTATCAACAAAGAACCGTTATACATCGCGTCCTTAACGAGCGCAGCCCCCGCCATGGTTCCCTGGTTGGTAAACTGCGTACTTTCGACCACAATATGCTGACTATACGCCGGGAGCGCCTGCTGACGAATGCTGTCAGCAATGGTGGGAAACAGTATATCCGCCGCTTTGCTGAGCGGAGAACCAATCAATATCTTTTGCGGGTTGAACAAATTCACCATGATGGCAAGGATGCGTCCGACGTGGGTCCCGACGCCGCTAATGATATCTTTTGCCAATAAATCACCCTGCATCGCCGCCAGGCACAGTGCGTCTACCGTTAACGGTTGTCCATGCAGTGAAGAGCTCATTGACTGCTTCAGCCGCACCTGCGCCAGTTCCAGTACGCTGTCGACGCTGGCGATGGTTTCCAGACAACCATGATTACCGCAATAGCAGCGTTTACCGTAAGGATCCACCTGCGTATGACCAATTTCCACCAGGCTACTGCTCCCGGCATGCAGTAAATGACCGTCGGTTATCACCCCTGCGCCGACGTTATGGTCAATAACGACCTGGATGACATCGCGTGCGCCACGTGACGCGCCAAAAAGCGCCTCCGCCATGGTCCAGGCGCTGATATCATGCTGAATATAGACCGGCACGCCGGTATGGTTTTCGAGCGCTTCGCCCAACGGCATCTCTTTGACATCATCGTAAAACGGCATGCGATGTACGATGCCGTTTTCGGTATCGATTATGCCAGGTAGCGTGATGGCGATGGAGGTCAAGCGTTCCAGCTTTTGCTGGTGGCGGATGAAAAACTGATCGACCTGGGTAATGATACGCTCCAGCAGAGGTGTTTCACTGACCAGCGCCATTTCCAGGCAATCCTCAACCACCAGCTTGCTGCTTAGATCGCGCAGCGCCAGAAAAATCTCGCCGCGACTGATGCGAATGGATAAATAATGCCAGGCTTCGGTTTCGACAACCAGCCCCACGGCCGGACGCCCACGACTCCCTGCTTCCTTGATTTCCAGCTCTTGTACCAGGTGGGCTTCAAGCATTTCGCGGACAATTTTGGTAATACTGGCAGGCGCCAATTGTGCCAGGCGAGAGAGATCAATACGCGATACCGGTCCCAGCTGATCAATCAGGCGATAGACCGCGCCCGCATTGGTCTGCTTAATTTGATCGATATGCCCAGGCTGACTATCAGCAACCACCACTTACTCCCTTTATTTTCGCGCTCCGAAATAATCTGCGGGCTATGGTGAAGCACTTCAATGGCTTCCGTCAACTTTTTACTTAGCCTTGTGATTTACTGCACATTTTCACCCATATTTAAACTAAATTAATCGCCTGGACCGCCGCCAGCAGTTGTTCACGAAAACGTTGCGCGGCATGACTTTGCTCATGATGCTTAGGCCAGACTAACCACATTTCGGAGACGGCATCTTCCTCTGCTATCGGGATCCAGCACATTTCATACAGTTGCACCCGTTTAAAGGAAGCGGGCAGGATCGAAACGCCCAACCCCGCGGCCACTAACCCAATGATGGTCATCGCCTCGCCTACCTCCTGAGTAATCGTCGGTTTGAGGTCATAGCGACGCATCAGGCCCAAAATGTCGTCATACAACCCCGTTCCCACATGCGGGTCAAAAAAGACAAATGGCTCATTAGCCAGCTCAGTCAGCGTCACTACGGGCTTTTGCGCCAACGGATGCGCTCGTGGGATCATCGCCATCAGCGGTTCATGCAGAATAACCTCTCGCGCCAGCGTTTCCGGGAGTTGCGTGTTGCGCATAAGCCCCAGATCCAGAGTGCCTTCGTTAAGTGGGGCAATTTGCTCGCGCGTATTCATTTCGCGGGTTTGCATATGCACCACAGGATAGCGCTGGCGAAACAGGGAGAGCGTATCTGACACCGCTTTGATAAACGGCGCTGATGACGTAAAGCCGATACGCAATTCCCCTGCTTCTCCGAGATGCAAACGCTCTGCCCGGGCGGCGGCTTCATTAACCAGGCTAAGGATCTGTCGGCTGTCCGCCAGAAACTGTTTTCCGGCGGCAGTGAGGGCCACGCTACGGTTAGTTCGCGCCAATAACCGGGCGCCAATCTGTTGTTCCAGGATTTGGATCTGCTGGCTTAACGGTGGTTGCGAAATATTCAGCCGCGCTGCCGCCCGACCAAAATGCAACTCTTCCGCAACCGCCACGAAGTAGCGTAAATGACGAAGTTCGATATTCATATTTTTAAAATATTATTTGAGATTATTAATATATTAGACAGAATATTGGGATTTTCATACTCTTAAGGCTGGTCCTGTAGTAGCAAAATATTAAGCAAGGATTCCAAGTGAGTCGTACAACAACGGTCGATACCGCGCCGGCAAGCGATATTGACGAGAGCGTTACCCTGCCGGATGGTTTTATCAAACGCGGTACATCCCCTTTTATGCGCGTTACGCTGGCGCTGTTTTCTGCCGGGCTGGCGACATTTGCCCTGCTCTATTGCGTGCAGCCCATACTGCCGGTGCTCTCGCACGAGTTTGGGGTTTCCCCTGCCAGCAGCAGTATTTCGCTTTCCATCTCTACGGCAATGCTGGCCATCGGTTTACTGTTTACTGGCCCACTTTCCGATGCGATAGGTCGTAAGCCGGTAATGGTTACGGCACTGCTACTCGCCTCCTGCTGTACACTGCTTTCAACAATGATGACCAGCTGGCACGGGATATTAATCATGCGCGCGCTGATCGGTCTGTCGCTGAGCGGCGTGGCGGCGGTGGGGATGACCTATCTGAGTGAGGAAATTCATCCCAGCTTTGTGGCTTTCTCAATGGGCTTGTATATCAGTGGGAACTCAATTGGCGGTATGAGTGGTCGCTTGATCAGCGGCGTATTCACCGACTTTTTCAACTGGCGTATCGCGCTGGCGGCGATCGGCTGTTTTGCCCTCGCCTCCGCGCTGATGTTCTGGAAAATTTTGCCAGAGTCCCGTCATTTCAGGCCCACGTCGCTGCGACCTAAATCATTGTTCATCAATTTCCGTTTACACTGGCGCGACAGAGGGTTACCGCTACTGTTTGCGGAAGGTTTTTTGCTGATGGGGTCGTTTGTCACACTGTTTAATTACATCGGCTATCGCCTGATGCTCTCTCCGTGGGAACTCAGTCAGGCTGTTGTCGGCCTGTTATCCGTGGCATATCTGACCGGGACCTGGAGTTCGCCGAAAGCAGGCTCCATGACTACCCGCTATGGCCGCGGCCCGGTGATGATCGTTTCAACCGGCGTGATGCTTTTTGGGCTATTGATGACCCTGTTTACCTCACTATGGCTGATCTTCGCCGGGATGCTGCTCTTTTCTGCCGGGTTCTTTGCCGCGCACTCTGTGGCAAGTAGTTGGATTGGACCACGAGCAAAACGCGCTAAAGGCCAGGCCTCTTCCCTGTATCTGTTCAGCTATTACCTGGGCTCCAGTATTGCCGGTACGCTGGGCGGTGTGTTCTGGCATAGCTACGGCTGGAACGGCGTGGGCGGATTTATCGCCCTGATGCTGGTGCTGGCGTTGCTGGTCGGTGCGCGTTTGCACCATCGTCTGCACGTTTAATCAAGGATGCCCGGCTTCGGGCATCATTACTTATGAAGACGCTGCCATTTGCAGGACAATAACCGTCCCGTTCATCACGATATGCAGCGTCATCGGCATCAACAGTCCGTTGCTTTTCAGTCTGGCAAGGATTAAAACCTGCGACACAAGAAACAGCATCAGCAGCGTGCGCAGATCCACATACTGGGTATGCATCACGGCAAAAATGATCGATACCACGACTGACGACAGCCAGGTTTTATTATTGAACCAATACTGGAATGCGTTGAATAAACACCCCCTGAAAACAATTTCTTCATAAACTGGCGCAAAAAATATCAGGGTCAGAGTGGATAACCACAGCGCGTAGTTGTTTAAGGATATCTGGCTGGTTACCCACGCTTCGGTTTGTCTGAGACCTATCAACCACGGCAAGATAAGCTGAATAAAAAGCAGGGCCGCAAAAAAAATGCCAAACCACCGGGCATTGAAGCTCCCTTTGCCCAGCCCTTCTCTTTTTCTGAAGAAGAAATAATACAGCGGAACCAATACGATAAATTCCAGCATAAACAACAGCGGGAAGAGTAATCCTTTGGCGAGCAGCTCCTGGCTCGCGGGATAAAACAACGGGGTAAACGTGAGACCAAACATCAGCAAAAACATAGAAAAACAGCCAGCAACGGCTTTGGTCCGGGCGATATACTGGTTGTCGACATCCTGTGACATACAATCTCCTTGCACTTATCGAGTATAAGATGATGAATTATCGATATATGATAAAAATTCTCATTATCACTGACAACCTACCAACATTTACCCTATGTATGGAGAATCCGTCAGCGGCAACCAAAAGCGGAAGCACGCGCCTGCCGTTGAATTAACCAGATTGATATCGCCGCCATGCAGTTCAAGCATTCTTCGCACAATCAGCAATCCCAGACCGCCGCGCTGCTCACGGGGAGTTAACGCGGTTGGGCGCTGAAATAACACTTCGCGTACCCCCATTTCCACGCCTGGGCCGCTGTCCTGCACTTCTGCTACCAGTCGGTCTTCATCACGCCAGATTTTTAGCCATACATCCCCCCCGTCAGGCGTATGGCGGATAGCATTATCCAGCAAATTCGTCACCACCCTTTCCATCATCGATAAATCGGCATTTACCAGCGGTAACGGCCCCATCACATCAAGGTGTAACTGCAAATGGCGTGTGGCAACAGGGAGATCAAACTTCTGCGCCACATCCTGGATCAACTCGCCAATAGCAAAACGTTCGCGCTGAGGTTTTATGCCGCCGTGCTCCAGCCTCGCCAGCTCAAACAGTTGTTGTGACAGATGGCGAACCTTATGCCCCTGGCGCAACGCGATACTAAGATAATGCCTGTTTTCCTCTGGCGTTATCGTGTCGGCTTTCAGCGACAACATTTCCAGATAGCCCAGCAGCGAGGTGAGCGGCGTGCGTAAATCGTGAGATATATTGGCAATAAACTCTCTGCGCTGGCGATCGCTGTCAGCTAACAGATCCCACTGCTGCGCAATTTGCTGTGCCAGCTCTATAAACGCATTGTTCAACAACGCAATTTCATTCCCCGGTGACGGATCGGGCTTTTTCTGCGCCAACTGCTTAATGACGCTAATACTGTCCTGCTCCATTTTGACCACCTGCGCGGTCAACCTTTTTACCGGATGCGTCACCCATCGCCACACCAGCAAGCCCGCAATTCCGCCGGCTAATAAAACCAGAATTAACGTTCCTGCCACCGTGTTCCAGAGCGTTTTCTGCCAGGCGGTATTTGCCAGCATATGCAGATTTTCGCCCTGGAGAATAATGTACAGATAACCATGCAGTTGGCCGTTAAGCATCACTGGCGCCGCACTAAAGACCTTCTGCTGATTGCTGCGCGGATCATCGCCATACACTGGCAAAGCATCCGAATTTAGAAAATCCTGAATCGGCTGCACGGTAATTTTCTGGCGCTGAATATGCCCGGGCGGTGCGGCATCGGCGAGTATGTCACCTGCTGGTGAAACCAGATACAGTTCGACGCTTGGATTGAGCGTCATCAGGTGATTAAACAGTCCTTTTAACGTCTGTCGATTGATCTGCCCGCGGGTATCAATCAGTGACTCACTTTTGACAATCTTGCTCGCCAGTTCCAGCGACAGCCTTTGCACCATGGCGTCGCCATATTTTTGACTATTACGTAGCTGGACAACGCTGACGGCTACCGCGCAAATCAACATAATCGCGGTAAATACCAGGGTCAGCCGCTGGCTTAAAGACAGTCGATAAATCATGACTGATGCTCCGCGTTATTCGCCGCAAGCTTATAACCTCGTCCCCAAACGGTGAGAATAATTTCCGGCTCAGCAGCATCTTTTTCAATCTTGGTCCGCAGACGATTAATATGACTGTTCACCGTATGCTCATACCCTTCGTGCTGGTAGCCCCACACATGATCTAACAGCGCCTGACGCGAAAAAACCTCGCCGGGATGACGAGCGAAAAAATAGAGCAGATCGAACTCACGGGGCGTCAAATCGATTGATTTGCCATGCTGGCGGACTTCTCGGGCTAAGGGATCAATCTCCACGCCATGGACGCTAATGATCCCCGCTTCCAAACGTAGATTCTGACTCATCGCCTCCTGACGGCGAAACAGCGCCTTCACGCGGGCCATCAGTTCCAGTACGGAGAAAGGTTTGGCTAAATAATCATCGGCTCCCATCTCCAGCCCCAGAACGCGGTGAGTTTCACTGGTGCGGGCGCTAATAATGATAACGGGTAAATAGAAACTCATTTGACGAATGCGACGACATATTTCCAGACCATCGACACCCGGCAGCATTAAATCGAGGATAACCGCATCCCAGACATGTTTTTCCAGTTGTTCAAGCGCGCGCGTTCCATCCGCCTCATGGATAATTTCATATCCCTCATCCTTCAGGCTAAGCTGCAAAAGTGAGGCAATATCGCTGTCATCTTCCACCAAAAATATCTTTTTTGCGCCGGCCATCAGTGTCATCCCCTCTCGTTGTACTGAAAGCTTACCTCAGGCAAGGGGCGGAAGTTATCACAAAATTTTTAACTTTTCGTGAGGATCCTGGGATACGCCTGGATCCAGGATGTCGTTACAGAAAGTCAGGCATCAACAGGGAAACATCGCTTTGTTTTCCTTAACATGAAAATAAAAAGGAACAGTTATGCAGAAAAAACGTCCACTTCGGGAAGCTGATGTTACCGCCGAATCAGTTTTTTTTATGCAAAGACGACAGGTCCTCAAAGCGCTTGGAATAGGCGCTGCAGCCGCTTCTCTCTCCTCCCCGACGCAGGCGAATCTACTGAATTGGTTTAAGGGTAACGATCGCGCGCCTGCACCGGCGGGGAAACCGCTCGAGTTCATAAAACCGGATGCCTGGCAAAGCACACTACCCCTGACGCCGGAAGACAAGGTAACGGGCTATAACAATTTCTATGAATTTGGTCTGGATAAGGCCGATCCTGCCGCCAATGCCGGTAGCCTGAAAACCGATCCCTGGACATTAACCATCAGCGGTGAGGTGAACAAACCCTTAACGTTGGATCATGATGCGCTGACCACACGTTTTCCGTTAGAAGAACGTATTTACCGGATGCGTTGCGTTGAAGCGTGGTCGATGGTTGTGCCGTGGATTGGCTTTCCCTTACATAAATTATTGGCGCAGGTTGAACCCACCAGCGACGCCAAATACGTTGCCTTTGAAACACGCTACGCCCCCGATGAAATGCCCGGTCAGAAAGATCGCTTCATTGGTGGTGGGTTGAAATACCCCTATGTTGAAGGTTTGCGTTTGGATGAGGCCATGCACCCTCTTACCCTTCTGACCGTGGGCGTGTATGGCAAAGCATTGCCGCCGCAAAACGGGGCGCCGATACGCCTGACGGTCCCCTGGAAATATGGCTTCAAGGGTATTAAATCGATCGTCAGTATCAAGCTGACACGTGAGCGCCCGCCGACGACCTGGAATATGTCAGCGCCGAACGAATACGGTTTTTACGCCAATGTTAATCCACATGTCGATCATCCCCGGTGGTCTCAGGCGACGGAACGTTTTATCGGTTCCGGCGGGATTCTCAATGTACAACGCCAGCCGACGTTGCTTTTTAACGGTTACGCCAATGAGGTGGCTTCTTTATATCGGGGTATGGATCTACGGGAGAACTTTTAAGTGAGATTAACGGCAAAGCAGATAACCGGCCTGAAAGTGCTACTGCATCTCGCCGGTTTTTTACCCCTGCTATGGCTCTTCTGGGCAGTGCAACAGGGTGCGTTGGGCGCCGATCCCGGGAAAGACATTCAGCATTTTACCGGCATTACTGCGCTAAAATTCTTGCTTGCCACCCTGCTGGTATCGCCGCTCGCACGCTATGCAAAGCAGCCTTTGCTGTTTCGTACCCGACGCTTGTTAGGATTATGGTGCTTTGCCTGGGCCACACTGCATCTGACCAGCTATGCGCTTTTAGAGCTGGGTATACAAAATTTGGGATTGTTGGGGCGAGAGCTGGTTTCACGGCCATGGCTCACGCTGGGCATGACGGGTTGGGTTATCTTACTCCTGCTGACGCTGACCTCCACGCAGGCCGCACAGCGTAAAATGGGCAAACGCTGGCAAACGTTGCACAACTACGTCTACCTGACTGCCATTTTACTCCCGGTTCATTACCTATGGTCGGTCAAAGTGTTGTCACCGTCCCCTATTATCTACGCCTTCTGTTTTATTGTGCTGCTGGTATTTCGCTATAAAAAGTTGTTACGCAAAAGCGGATACAAAGGTGTGTTTATGAAAAGT
>NZ_JAHLQZ010000107.1:0-13488 GCF_018919505.1 Citrobacter sp. S55_ASV_140 | reverse complement strand
AAAGGGCTATTGCAGCCCGGACAATACGCTGCAGAGCAGACCGTCACGCTGGTCGGACCTAAAGGACAGTTAAAAAATGTGCGTTTACTCGGCCCGCTACGAAGCGCCAGTCAGGTTGAAATTTCACGTACCGATGCCCGTACGCTAGGTATTGCTGCCCCGCTGCGTATGTCGGGCAATATCCAGGGCACGCCGGGTATTCGCCTTGTCAGTCCATTTGCTGAACTGGACTTAACATCCGGCGTTATCGTTGCTCAACGGCATATCCATATGTCGCCGCTCGATGCCCTGATTCTGCGGGTTTCCCATGGTGATAAAGTCTCGGTCGCCATTAATGGCGATGAACGCCGGCTGATTTTCGATAACGTCGCCGTACGCGTTTCGCCGGATATGCGCCTTGAGATGCATATTGATACCGACGAAGCCAATGCCGCAGGGGCGGATAATCCGCAGGCATTCGCCACACTGGTGACTTCACAATGAACAACGAACTGCTGCAACGCATTATCGAGGAGGTTGTTTCCCGATTAAAAAAACGCGCGGCAAGCACGATCTCCCTCAGCGTCGCGCAGTTACGGGAAGTAGACCCACGGATATTATGCTGCCAATACTCGTCACTGCACATTTTGCAGGCTGACCTGCTCCTGCTGGAGCAAATTGTCGAAAGCAGCCCTGCCAATATGTCGGTAGTCACGATCCACGAAGCGCTGGCATGCGGAGTCCGCGTGAAAATTTCACTACATCACCAATTGTTATCCGCAGTACCCGTGAAAAAACTCGCGCGTCTGCCGCTGGAGTTTGGTGACGAACTGGGGCGAGCCATCGTTCTGCATCCTGAAAAACTTCTCAGTTACGCCGACGTCGCCCAATTGCACGATGCGGTTCTAGTGCTACGCCGTCGATGTGTCGTCACTGCGCTGGCTCAGGAAACTGTCAGTACGCGAAATGTCCAATTAATTAAGCAGGAGTGAGCTATGCATCTGGCACGGGTTACAGGCGTTGTTGTCTCTACGCAAAAGTCCCCCTCCCTGGTCGGGAAAAAGCTGTTGCTGGTACGTCGGGTGAGTGCTGACGGAGAGCTGCCAGCCTCCCCGACGACCGGGGACGAAGTCGCCGTTGATTCTGTCGGCGCGGGAACCGGCGAACTGGTTTTACTCAGCAGCGGCTCCAGTGCCCGGCACGTTTTCTCCGGCCCAAATGAGGCCATCGATCTGGCTATTGTCGGCATTGTCGACACGCTTTCTCGTTAGGAGGAACTATGGCGATTTATACCCGCACTGGCGATGCCGGCACAACGGCCCTCTTTACCGGGCAACGCGTAAGCAAAACGCATCCGCGCGTCGAGGCTTACGGGACGCTGGACGAACTCAATGCGGCGCTTAGCCTGTGTATTTGTGCGGCGAAAAGCCCACAGCACCGCCAGTTACTTGAAAACATTCAACTGCAGCTTTTTTGGTTCAGCGCCGAACTCGCCAGCGAGAGCGAACAACCAAACCCAGAGCAGCGCTACATCAGTTCAGAAGAAATTGCAGCGCTGGAAACCGCCATCGATACCGCGATGGGGAGAGTACCGCCGCTGCGCAGCTTTATTTTACCGGGCCGCAGCGAAGCGGCCAGCCGTCTGCATTTTGCCCGTACGCTGGCTCGCCGCGCAGAGAGGCGACTGGTCGAGCTTTCTGCCGATATTGCTGTCAGACATGTGCTGATGCGTTACATCAATCGTCTGTCCGACTGCTTATATGCGCTCGCACGGGCAGAAGATCATGACGCCCATCAAAACGACATTATTCAGAAAGTGGCTGAGCGTTATCTCGCCGCCATCCGTACATCAGCCATAAAGGAGCCGACTATGTCTCTGTCTTTTCAGGAGCTCCATCAACTGACTCGCGCTGCGGTGACGAGAGCAGAAGAACTTCAGGTTCCGGTCGTCATCAGCATTGTTGATGCGAACGGGACCCAAACGGTGACCTGGCGTATGCCTGACGCATTGCTCGTCAGTAGCGAACTGGCACCCAAAAAAGCCTGGACCGCCGTGGCGATGAAAACCGCCACGCATGAATTAACGTCAGCGGTGCAACCAGGCGCGGCGCTTTACGGTCTGGAAAGCCATATGCAGGGAAAAGTCGTCACTTTTGGTGGCGGATACGCATTATGGCGAGAGGGTCTACTCCTTGGGGGTCTTGGCATCAGCGGGGGAAGCGTTGACCAGGATATGGACATTGCAGAAACGGCCATTGCGGCGATTAACGTGAGAACACATCAATGAATACTTCAGAACTTGAAACCCTCATCCGTAACATTTTGAGTGAACAACTCGCCCCGGCAAAAACAGAAACCAAAGGAAACGGAATTTTTCCGTCCGTGGGTGAAGCTATCGAAGCCGCGCATCAGGCTTTTTTACGTTACCAGCAATCGCCATTAAAAACCCGCAGTGCCATCATTCACGCCCTGCGAGAAGAACTGACCCCTCATCTTGCTTCCCTGGCCGCTGAGAGCGCAGCTGAAACAGGAATGGGCAACAAAGAGGATAAATTCCTCAAGAATAAAGCTGCGCTGGACAATACTCCAGGGATCGAAGATCTCACCACCACAGCACTGACCGGTGATGGCGGCATGGTGTTATTCGAGTATTCACCGTTTGGCGTGATTGGCTCCGTCGCCCCCAGCACCAACCCGACGGAAACCATAATTAACAACAGCATCAGTATGCTGGCTGCGGGGAACAGCGTTTATTTTAGCCCGCATCCGGGCGCTAAAGTGGTCTCACTGAAACTGATTGCCATGATTGAGGATATTGTTTTCCGCTGCTGCGGGATCCGGAATCTTGTCGTCACGGTCACAGAACCCACCTTTGAGGCTACCCAGCAGATGATGGCACACCCTAAAATCGCAGTTCTGGCGATTACCGGTGGCCCAGGCATTGTTGCTATGGGTATGAAAAGCGGGAAAAAAGTCATTGGCGCAGGCGCAGGCAACCCTCCCTGTATTGTCGATGAAACAGCCGACCTGGTTAAGGCGGCGGAAGATATCATCAACGGCGCATCTTTTGATTACAACCTCCCCTGCATTGCTGAGAAGAGCCTGATTGTTGTTAGTGCCGTTGCCGAACGCCTGGTTCAACAAATGCAGTCTTTTGGCGCACTGCTTCTCACGAGCGAAGAGGTAGACAAACTGCGGGCAGTCTGTTTGCCCGAAGGCATGGCCAATAAAAAGCTGGTAGGAAAAAGCCCGGCCACCTTACTTGAAGCCGCAGGAATACCTGTTCCGGCAAAAGCGCCTCGATTACTGATAGGTATCGTCAAGGCTGACGACCCGTGGGTTACCAGCGAGCAGCTAATGCCAATGCTCCCCATCGTCACGGTGAGCGATTTTGACAGTGCGTTAACGTTGGCTCTGAAAGTTGAAGAGGGATTGCATCACACCGCCATTATGCATTCACAGAATGTGTCGCGTTTGAATCTTGCCGCACGCACGCTTCAGACCTCCATTTTTGTGAAAAATGGCCCCTCTTACGCCGGGATTGGCGTGGGTGGTGAAGGCTTTACCACTTTCACAATTGCGACGCCGACCGGTGAAGGAACAACATCGGCACGTACTTTCGCACGTTCTCGTCGTTGCGTGCTGACAAACGGTTTTTCTATTCGCTAATGGGGCCGTTATGAAAAGCTTTTCACTGCAAACTCGATTATTCAGCGGTCAGGGAAGCCTGGATGTGCTCAAGCGTTTCACGAATAAGCATATCTGGATTATCTGCGATGGTTTTCTGGCGCGTTCTCCTGTGATTGAAAAGCTGCGCAACACGCTTCCTGCGGATAATCGCATCAGCATTTTCAGCGATATTACCCCCGACCCAACCATTAGCACGGTGGTGCAAGGGATTGCGCAAATGCAGTCCCTGCGACCGGATGTTGTCATTGGTTTTGGCGGGGGCTCAGCGCTGGATGCCGCGAAAGCCATCGTTTGGTTCAGCCGACAGTTCGGTATTGAAATCGAAACCTGTGTTGCTATTCCCACCACCAGCGGCACAGGCTCGGAAGTGACCAGCGCCTGCGTGATTAGCGATCCGGATAAAGGCATTAAATATCCCTTGTTTGATAATGCGCTTTACCCGGATATGGCCATCCTCGATCCAACGCTGGTTGTCAGCGTACCTCCTGCCATCACCGCGAATACCGGCATGGACGTCCTGACACATGCGCTGGAGGCTTACGTGTCCACGAAGGCCAGCGACTTTACCGACGCGCTGGCGGAAAAAGCGGCACAAATCGTCTTCCAGTACCTTCCCGTCGCCGTCAGCAAAGGCGAGTGTCTGGCAACCAGGGGGAAAATGCACAACGCGTCAACGCTCGCAGGGATGGCATTTAGCCAGGCGGGGTTGGGTATAAACCATGCGATTGCCCATCAGTTGGGCGGCCAGTTTCATCTGCCCCACGGACTTGCCAATGCACTGCTGCTGACCCCTGTTATTCATTTTAATGCCCGCGACCCCAGGGCCGCGAAGCGCTATGCCCGTTTCGCTAAAGCCTGCCATTTATGCCCGGATAACGCGAACGATACGGCTGCGCTGAATGCGCTCATTCATCACATTGAGCTTCTCAAAAAACAGTGTGCGTTACCTTCTTTCGTTGACGCACTCAAAGACGGAAAGCAAAACTGGTCACAGCGTATACCGTCGATGGTTCAGGCCGCGCTGGCTGATGTCACGCTGCAAACCAATCCTCGTGTTGCCGACGCCAGTGCCATGCAGGAACTGCTTGAGGAATTATTATGAATACAGCCATGACGGCAGAGTCCACGCTTTATGATGCGCAGACGATACGCGAACGCGTTCGGGCTGCTGGCGTTGTTGGAGCCGGCGGTGCAGGCTTTCCTGCGCACGTAAAATTACAGGCGCAGGTCGATACATTTCTGGTGAATGCCGCCGAATGTGAACCGATGTTAAAAGTTGACCAGCAATTGATGAGCGTCCAGGCAGGTCGACTTATTCGCGGCGTTAAATATGCTATGACGGCTACCGGAGCCAGTGCCGGTATTATTGCGCTCAAAGAGAAATACCAGAAGGCTATCAATGCGTTAGCTCCTCTGCTACCTGCCGATATCCGGTTACACATTTTACCTGATGTCTACCCGGCCGGTGACGAGGTGCTGACCATCTGGATGGCAACAGGCCGGAGGGTCCCACCTGCCGCACTGCCGGTCAGCGTCGGCGTGGTGGTTAATAACGTCCAGACCGTGCTCAACATCGCCAGAGCGGTTGAACAGCAATATCCCGTTACCCGTCGTACGTTGACCGTCAACGGCGCAGTCGCCAAACCCATCACACTCACTGTCCCTATCGGGATGTCACTTCGCGAGGTGCTGGCGCTGGCGGGAGGCGCAACCGTTGACGATCCAGGATTTATTAATGGCGGCCCGATGATGGGCGGTCTGATTACCTCCCTGGATACCCCCGTCAGCAAGACCACCGGTGGGTTGCTGGTTTTACCAAAATCTCATGCGCTGATTCAGCGGCGAATGCAGGATGAACGCACCGTGCTTTCCGTCGCAAAAACCGTATGCGAACAGTGCCGTTTGTGTACGGATTTGTGCCCAAGGCACTTAATCGGCCATGAATTATCACCACATCTGCTGGTTCGCGCGGTTAATTATCAGCAGGCGGCCACACCACAGCTGCTGCTCACGGCCCTGACCTGTTCAGAATGCAATGTCTGTGAAAGCGTTGCCTGTCCGGTTGGAATATCGCCGATGCGAATCAACCGCATGCTTAAACGCGAACTACGGGCGCTCAACCATCGTTATGAAGGGCCGCTAAATCCTGAGGATGAAATGGCGAAGTACCGGTTGATCCCGGTTAAGCGCCTTATCACCAAACTGGGTCTTAGCGACTGGTATCACGATGCGCCACTGGCTGAGACTGATTTTTCCACCGATGAAACGACGCTGTTGCTACGCCAGCATATTGGCGCCAGCGCCATCCCATGTGTGCAGCAAGGCGATCGCGTTGTTCGCGGTCAATGCGTTGCCGATGTGCCGACAGGTGCATTAGGTGCGACTGTCCACGCCAGTATTGACGGTATTGTCAGCGAAATCACTGAGCAATCCATCACGGTAATAAGAGGTTAATCATGTCTCAGGCTATAGGGATCTTAGAACTCACCAGCATTGCCAAAGGAATGGAAGCTGGCGATGCCATGTTAAAAAGCGCGAATGTGAATTTACTGGTCAGCAAGACCATCTGCCCGGGAAAATTCCTGCTCATGCTCGGTGGTGACGTAGGCGCAGTACAACAGGCGATAGCCACTGGTACATCTCTTGCTGGCGATATGCTCGTCGACAGTCTGGTACTGCCTAATATTCATGCCAGCGTACTCCCGGCAATCAGCGGGTTAAATAGCGTGGATAAGCGTCAGGCCGTCGGGATTGTTGAAACATGGAGCGTGGCGGCTTGTATCTGTGCTGCGGATCGCGCTGTTAAAGCTTCCAACGTCACATTGGTGCGCGTGCACATGGCATTTGGTATTGGCGGCAAGTGCTACATGGTTGTCGCTGGCGATGTATCCGATGTGAATAACGCAGTAACGGTTGCCAGTGAAAGCGCGGGTGAAAAAGGACTGTTGGTTTATCGCTCCGTTATACCTCGCCCGCATGAAAGCATGTGGCGGCAGATGGTGGAGGGATAATGGAAAGACAGCCCACCACGGATCGTATGATCCAGGAATATGTTCCTGGCAAGCAGGTCACGCTGGCGCATCTTATCGCCAATCCCGGAAAAGATTTGTTCAAGAAACTGGGATTACAGGATTCAGTATCCGCAATCGGGATTTTGACGATTACCCCCAGCGAAGCCTCAATTATCGCCTGCGATATCGCCACGAAATCCGGAGCGGTAGAGATTGGTTTTCTCGACCGATTTACCGGCGCGGTGGTACTGACGGGCGACGTCTCAGCCGTTGAGTACGCGCTAAAACAGGTAACCCGAACGCTGGGCGAAATGATGCGTTTTACCGCTTGCCCCATCACCCGGACGTAATCTCATGAAACGCATCATGCTAATCGGACCCAGCCAGTGCGGAAAAACGTCGCTCACACAATGCATGCGGGGAGAAGCGCTTCACTATCAGAAGACCCAGGCCATAGTCTGGTCGCCCACAGCGATAGACACACCGGGCGAATATCTTGAAAACCGCTGTCTGTACAGTGCGCTGCTGGCCAGCGCCTGTGAAGCAGACATCATCGCGCTGGTCCTCAATGCTGACGCGCCGTGGTCGCCATTTTCTCCCGGTTTCACCGGCCCAATGAACCGACCCGTCATTGGCCTCGTCACTAAAGCCGATTTAGCCAATCCGCAGCGCATTTCCCTCGTTGAGAGCTGGTTAGTCGAGGCTGGCGCGCAAAAAGTGTTTGTCACCAGTGCGCTGGAGAATACAGGTGTCGATGAGATGTTCATTTTTCTGAATGCAAAGGAACTTTCATGTCTCACAAAATAATGGCCATTAATGCGGGGAGTTCCTCGCTCAAGTTTCAGCTTCTGGCGATGCCACAAGGTGAAACGATTTGTCAGGGGTTGATCGAGCGTATTGGTATGTCTGATGCTCAGGTCACCCTTAAAACGCCTGCGCAAAAATGGCAGGAAATATTGCCCGTAGCCGATCATCGTGAAGCAGTGACGCTGCTCCTGGAAAAACTGCTCAACCACAATATTATCAGCAGTCTGCAGGAGATCGACGGCGTGGGGCATCGCGTCGCACACGGCGGGGAATCTTTTAAAGATTCCGCACTGGTAACCGATGAAACGCTGGCGGAAATTGATCGCCTTGCGGAACTGGCCCCGCTACATAACCCGGTAAATGCGTTGGGAATTGCAGTATTTCGCCAGCTATTACCCGAAACGCCGGCCGTGGCGGTTTTTGACACCGCTTTTCATCAGACGCTTGACGAGCCTTCTTTCATTTATCCCCTGCCCTGGCGTTACTATTCAGAGCTGGGTATTCGTCGTTACGGATTTCATGGCACCAGCCACAAATATGTCAGCGCCCAGCTTGCTGAAAAGTTAGGGGTGCCCCTCAGCGCCCTGCGCGTCGTTTGTTGTCATCTTGGCAACGGCAGCAGCATCTGCGCCGTCAAAGGTGGTCAATCAGTTAATACCTCTATGGGGTTTACGCCACAGTCTGGCGTGATGATGGGCACGCGAAGTGGCGATATTGATCCGTCTATTTTGCCGTGGATTGCCCTGCGCGAGGGCAAGACACCGCAGCAGCTCAACCAATTGCTCAACAATGAATCCGGCTTACTCGGCGTTTCTGGGATCTCACCTGACTATCGCGACGTTGAACATGCCGCAGATACGGGCAATCATCAGGCTGCGCTGGCGTTGACGCTTTTTGCCGAGCGAATTCGCGCCACCATTGGTAGCTATATTATGCAGATGGGCGGTCTGGATGCGCTGGTGTTTACCGGAGGCATAGGCGAAAACTCAGCGCGGGCGCGCGGCGCAATTTGTCACAATCTGAATTTCCTGGGACTGGCCGTCGATGAAGAAAAAAATCAGCGAAACGCCACCTTTATTCAGACAGAAAATTCGCTGGTCAAAGTGGCGGTGATCAATACCAACGAAGAGCTGATGATAGCGCAGGACGTTATGCGTTTAGCGATAGCGGAAACTGTGACGTTGGGCATTCCAGCTTAACCCTGCCGCACTGCAAATTGCGGCAAATCATGGTAATAGCGCGATCGCCATGACACTATGCGCCGAGGATTGCTGATCACAAAGGTGAATACGTGGCTATTGCGCAATGTCCCGCATCATGCGGAGAACTTATCCAGGGCTGGATTCTGGGCAGTGAGAAATTAGTCTCCTGCCCGGTCGAATGGTATAGCACCGTTGAGGTCACTTCAGGCTCACCGCTGGCAGAGGAACGTCCACTTTCACGGGCGATGGTTAATCGGCTATTGCAGCACTGGCAATACCCGCCGCAGATGAGTCAGGATATCCGAATTGATGTCCAGTCAACTATTCCTATCGCTAAAGGAATGGCCAGCAGCACTGCAGATATTGCCGCCACTGCTGTCGCCACGGCACATCACCTGGGCCATCACCTGGATGAATCTACGCTGGCGCAACTTTGCGTTTCGCTGGAGCCTACCGACAGCACCGTTTTTCGTAAGCTTACCCTTTTCGATCATAACGACGCCTCCACGCAAATTGCCTGCGAAGCCCAGCCTCAACTCGATCTGCTGGTTCTCGAAAGCCCGGAAACATTGCGCACTGCTGATTATCACCGTATTCCGCGTCATTCCGGGTTACAGGCAGGTGCTCCGGCCCTCAAACGAGCATGGGAAAAGGTACAGGAAGCTTGTATCAGCCAAAATCCTTACCGGATGGGCGAAGCTGCCACGCTAAGCGCAACCGCCAGCCAGTTGCTGTTACCGAAACCAGATTTTGATTCGCTATTAGCGCTGGTAGAGGAATGTGATTTATACGGCGTTAACGTTGCGCACAGCGGCAGCGTTGTCGGCCTGATGCTGGACAGAACGCGTCATGATGTGGATTACATAAAATGGATGCTGACACAGAAAAAACTGACGGTTCACTGGCCGGAACAGCATTTATTGCGAATGGTCGCAGGCGGAGTTGAACTGCAATAAGGGTCGCCGCACAGCAGCGACCCGGACAAGCATAAATCGTTACTCAGCTTTGGCTTCGCCGTTTTTCAGTTCACCCATGGCTTTCAGCTTCTTAGAAATATCGCGGCGCTCTTTTGAGATCTCAGCATTTTTGATGATGTAATCATCAACGCGATCTTCGTAATCGCTTTTCATGCTAGCGATAATGCCCTGAATCGCTTCCACGCTCATGCCTGGCTTGATGTAATCGCTCAGGTTGTCCAACAGCAGGACACGTTTCTGGTTGTCACGGATCTTTTTCTCAACGTCCTGGATTTCACGTTGCAGTTTGTTTTTACGACGGAACAGACGAACAAATTCCAGCACGTCCTGGAAAGAAGGCTTGGTAGTTTCCATTTTTACACCCCTGATAATGTGAGATTCGGATTCGTTTAAACAACGGCTAAAGTGGGTCAACATTACTTTCATGCCCGCCATACTTCAAGTTGCATCTGCATCGACAATGCATGGTTGAAACCTGAATTATCGAGGGTAAAGCCATTGCAGTTACCAATGGTTTTAGCCTTTTTCAGTATCATACCTCTAATCGTTGCTGAATCGAAGCAGCAGTAGAACCAATCCCCTCATCTGCTCTTTATTTGCGCAGCGCGCGACAGATTAAATGAGAAAGTAACTCCAGCTGTCGCGCCATCTCCATATTCAACCAAACGTAGCCGTGAATAGGCGTTTCCGCGACATTATCGCCCTTATGCTCAGCGATAAGCTGACGCAGCTCCACCACGGTATCATTGAGCTTCTCCGTATTGGCAAGTACTGGCTGCGGATTACCTTCATACAATGCATGCGTTATCGTCAGTAGCGCCTGCTGCGTCCTGAGCTGGGTTTCACGCAAAGTATGCGCATTCAACATAACAAAGTGACTGGTACGGCTGGCCCAGAGCGCATTGATTTGCAACTCGAGCATGCAGACGAGGTTACGATTAACCGTCTGAATAGCTTCAAAAATGGATTTTTGAATGTGGGTTTCTTTACTGGCAGGGACGATGAGCCCGCGCATTTTGACAACCTCGCTCAACAGCTGTTGTAAATGCTTCTCCAGTCGCGGTTGTTCAAGCAGATTGGGGGAGAGCGCCGCCTGGTACACCCGATTGTACTCCGTGACGCAATGCGCCAGTTGAATACGCCAGTGTATAAATGCCCGTTGTGGCCACACGCCGGTAAACAGCATCGCCAGCAACGATCCAAGAATAACGTCGCCGCCACGCCATAACGCCGTATTCATATCCCCAGCGGGAGCACCCACTACAACGGCAAGCGTAATACCAATCAACAGCGCCTGATACGGTTTTTTGCCCAATGCCAGCCAACCGCAGAGAAACATCGCCACCGCACACCATATCAGCATCAGCGGAAGCGAAAAAAGCTCCAGACGCAGGGCCACCAGCCCAAGCACCGATCCCAGGATCGTGCCGCCAATACGTTCAAAAGCTCTGGGAACAACGTTCCCCCAAAAAGAAATAGGCCCCATGATCACCACCAGCGTGATCAGAGGCCATGTACCTTCAGGAATGTTTAACAGGCGTACCAACAGAAAAGTGAGAATAAACGCAAGCGCAATGCGAATACCGTGCACTACACGATAATGACGATACAAACGAATTTCAAAAGGGCTCAGTGACTTATTGGCACGCACTCATGCACTCCGTCAGCGAATAGCAAAGAACAGAATTGTACTCGTTTTTTGCCTGAAAATATCATCCTGATTTGCATCAAAAACAGTTACTTCGACTGCACCGGTATGTACATTTCAATGTCCCAGTAGCCATCCTCGATGCCATTGTTCATGTACACTTCAAAGCAGGGTTTAGCAGCTATTTCGAAAGTCGTATCTTGCATCAGGCAGTCAAAAAACTGGTACCACGGCGTCGCAAAGTCATGATTTTCTACACGCGCAACGGCAACAGCATAGTCGCCACCCGCCACTTCGGTCAGGATCACCCCTTCGCTGTTTTCCGGGATCGCAAAATCTTCAGGCACAGATACCACGGTATCGCAACGCAGTTTCTCCGCCGGGACAACGTCAGGATTGTCGTAATAAACGGCTATCCATTCCAGCGGAACAATTTGCTTCCCGTCAACCCACTTCATTAACTGCTCAAAACCTTGCTTTACCGTTTGTTCCCACGGACCAACCATGTGAAAACCGGCAATCCTGCGTTTATCGACCTGTTTAATCTCGTACTCCATATAACCTCCGTGATTACACTGTATGTATATACAGTGTAATTTTTAGGTATTACGGCCACAAGTAAATAGTGATTATTATGTGAGCAGATTCGCACTCTTGCCAGTCAGGCATTCCAGGAAATAACTACGCCTTGTGGTGGAAATAATCGCTCAGACGCGAGAAAACGCCACCTTCACTGACGGACTCCAGCGTAACCAGAGGCCAGTGCGCCACCAGCTTATCCCGATCGTAGAGTTCAATTTCACCCACACGCTGATGTGCCGCGATTGGTGCAACCAGTTCTTTCTTATCAAGGACATATTTTGCTTTAATGTTAGCGACTTCCGCTTTAGGCAGGGCCATCCAGAAATCCTGCTCGGTGCCCAGGCTGATTTTTTCTTTGTCGCCATACCAGATCCGTTCAGTACCGACCTGCTTACCGCTACGCAAAACCTGCACCGTATCGAAGTTTTGTTGTCCCCATTGCAGCAGCTTACGCGCCTGGTCTTCGCGCCCTTTCGCACTCTCCGCCCCCATCACAACCGCAATCAGTCGACGTTGTCCATCAACGGCGGAAGCGATCAGATTGAACCCGGCACCGGACGTATGCCCTGTCTTCAGACCATCCACGTTCATGGTTTTATCCCACAACAGGCCATTACGGTTTTGCTGCGTGATTCCGTTCCAGGTAAGGCTTTTCTCACTGTACATATGGTAGAAATCCGGTTCACCATGGATGATAGCTCGCGACAATACGGCCAGATCGTAAGCAGAGCTATGCTGACCTGGCGCATCCAGACCATGGACCGTTTCAAAATGGGTATCCTGCAGGTTCAGCTTTTGCGCATAGTTGTTCATCATCGCCACAAACTGCGGTTGTCCCCCGGCGATGTAATCAGCCAGCGCCACGCAGGCATCATTCCCGGAATCAACAATTAGCCCGCGGCTGAGGTCGCGCACCGAAACGCGATCGCCTTGTTTCAAGAACATCAAGGATGAACCGACGAATACCGGATTGTCTTTCGCCCAGGCATCACGCCCAACGGTGACAATATCGGTTGGACTAATGCGCTTACTGTCGATTGCGCGGTCAACAACATAGCCGGTCATCAGCTTGGTCAGACTGGCGGGGTTACGTTGCTGGTGTTCATTACCGGCTGTCAGAATTTGGCCCGTGGTGTAATCCATTAATACCCACGCCCCGGCATTTATCGCAGGCGGCTGTGGGGCGAAGCTGGCGGCATCGGTCGCCCAGGCGGACGTAAAACTCATCGTGAATAGTGAAGCGGCAATAAACAAACGGCGTTTCAACAGCATGTCCTCAGAAAAGGGATAAATAGCCGTTCTTTTTACGGAAGTTCTGTCGAACAAACTTGAATAAATTGCAAGAAAATGTGACATAAGACACATTTTCTTGCTGTCATACAAGGCTGTCAGCGACAAACCGCGCGCGAAATTATCCTTTGCGTGGCGCAGTCTCTGCGTGATGGCTGCGATGGCGATGGTAGCCGTCGATCATACTGCGGAAAATTTGCCCTGGCGTGTCGCCCAGCGTGCACAGGTAAATATGTGCGCAGATGAACAGTAAGCCGACAATCGCTAGCGCCATATGCAGCACCAGCATTATCGGCCCCGCC
>NZ_JAHLQZ010000106.1:0-13824 GCF_018919505.1 Citrobacter sp. S55_ASV_140 | reverse complement strand
GGTATAAAGCAGCACTATCGGTAGAAAAATCAGCACAATAACCAACATGATACTGAGCGTCATCTGGCTGGAGGTACTGTCCCACACCGTCAGGCTGGACAGGGGTTGCACGCTTGAAGGCATCACAAACGGAAACAGGGTGATTCCGGCGGTGAAGATCACGCAGGCCTGGGTCAGTGAAGCGCACAAAAATCCCCATACGGTACGACGTTGCCTGCAGGCATAGATCGCGAGCATCGGGAAAATCATGCCAAGCAGCGGAATAATTAACAGCACTGGTGACTGATAAAAGTGCGCCATCCACGCGCCCGGTGAGGTCGTCACCGCTTTTAATAGCGGGTTGGAAGGACCATTAGGATCCTGGCTAAGCAGCACAAAGCCATCAATTCCTGTCCACAGCCAGTAACCGGCTAACAGAAAGCAGAGTACCACCAGCATTGCGCTGCGGCGGGTGGCGGACAGCGCGCGTTGGCGAACGATGCCATCGGTTTTTAACTGGAGCCACACGCCCCCTTGCAGAATAACCAGCATCAGGCTTAACGCGCCGCACAACAGGGCAAAGGGAGAGAGTAACTGCCAGAAGGTGCCCAGGTATTGCACATGCAGTTGCGGCGTGTGGATAAAAGGCACGCCCAAAAACAGGTTGCCGAACGCAATGCCGAAAATAACAGGCGGAACCAGACTGCCGATAACCAACCCAGTGTCCCATATTCTGCGCCAGCGCGCGTTGGCTATTTTACCGCGATAGTCAAAAGCTAACGGGCGAAAGAAAAGGGCGCATAGCACCAGAATCATCGCCACATAAAATCCCGAAAAAGCGGCGGCGTACACGCGTGGCCAGGCGGCGAATAATGCGCCGCCCGCCAGAATGAGCCACACCTGATTACCTTCCCAGTGCGCCCCGACGCTATTGATTAATACCCGGCGTTCGTCATCGTTACGCGCGATCAGCGGCAACAGGCAGCCGACCCCCATATCAAATCCGTCAGTGACCATAAAGGCCACCAGAATGATGCCAATTAGCAGCCACCAAATGAGCCGCAGCGTTGCATAATCCAACATGATTATCTCCTTTATCCCTGTTGTTGCGCCGGTTGTTGGTCCCGCATCGTATCTGGACCCAGACGCGCGTATTTTTGCATCAGGTAGACCTCTGCAATTAAAAACAGGGTGTAAAGCGTAAGGATAAGCCCCATGGAGAAGGCCAACTGGCTCGCGCTCAGCGCGGAGTGGGCGTACCAGGTGGGTAAAATATCCTGAATCGCCCACGGCTGACGGCCAAACTCCGTCATAAACCAGCCTGCTTCAATGGCAATCCACGGTAGCGGCAGACTCCACAGCGTCATGCGCAGTACCCAGCGATGCTGGTCGATACGCCAGCGTAAGGTTTGTATCAGCGCAATCGCCATCACCAGCAACAACAGAGAACCGCATCCAATCATGATGCGAAAGCTCCAGAACACGGGGGCCACCTGCGGGATGGCGCCGCGTTGCGCGGCCTGATATTGCGCGGGCGTAACGTGGTTCATATCAGGCGCGTAGTTCGCCAACAGGATGCCGTAACCCAGATCATTTTCTACGGCGTGGAAAGCCTTCAGCACCTGAGGCGTGCGTTTGCCGTTGGCGATTTCCTGCAACAATAACCACGCTTCCCGGCCCCGCTGCAGGCGGGGGAGCGCGTCCGCCATCAGATTTTTGAGTCCCGGAACCGGGGTATCTAACGAGTGCGTCGCCAGGATACCCAGCAGGGCCGGTATCTTCACGGAAAAGGCGTTACGCTCTTGTTCCTGCTGCGGCCAGGCGATGACATGAAAAGGAGCGGGGGCGGGCTCGGTTTGCCATTCTCCTTCCATTGCCGCCAGTTTTACCGGCTGGAGCCGGGCGACCTCATAGGCTGAACTGTCACCCAGTTGCAGGGTGCCGAGGATAGCCAGCGTGCCAAAAACGGAACCCACCGCGAAGGAGCGCAGGGCAAACTCGCGATTGCGACCACGCAGCAGATACCAGGCGCTGATGGACATCACAAACACGGCACCCGTGACATAACCGGACATCACGGTATGGACAAATTTCACCTGGCTGACAGGGTTAAAGACCAGTTCGCTAAAACTGCTCATCTCCATGCGCAGGGTATCGATATTAAAGTGAGCACCGGTCGGATATTGCATCCAGCCGTTAGCGTTGAGGATCCACAGCGCCGAGATATTGGATCCAAACGCGACCAGCCAGGTCACCAGTAAGTGCTGGTACTTGTTTAAACGCTGCCAGCCGAAGAAGAACAGCCCGACGAAGGTGGATTCAAGAAAGAAAGCCATCAGGGCTTCCATCGCCAACGGGGCGCCGAAAATATCGCCCACATAGTTGGAATAGAGCGACCAGTTAGTGCCGAACTGAAACTCCATGGTCAGGCCGGTAGCCACGCCGAGCGCAAAGTTAATACCGAATAATTTTCCCCAGAAACGGGTCATGTCGCGGTAGATGGTTTTGCCGGTCACCACGAACAGGGTTTCCATGATGGCCAGCAAAAATATCAGCCCCAGCGTCAGGGGAACAAACAGAAAATGGTACAGCGCGGTCAGCGCAAACTGCCAGCGCGATAAGTCAATGACGTCCCACATGCGAACTCCATCAGGCATTAGAGAGTGAATAGATAAAGAAGAAAACGTCAGACCCGCAGCAGAAAAACACGCGGGTCTTAAAGAGGGGAGTCAGGCAGGCGGGCCGGATGCCAGCCAGGCGCAGACTTCATCCAGGCGCTCGAGCGAGTCGAGCAGATCTTCCGGCGCAGCCAGTACCAGTTCCGGTAATGGACAGATCTCATAACTCTCGAGCAAAAGCCCTTTCAGGGTATCCAGACAGCGCACATGCCAGACATGGCGCAGCGCCGTGGCGTCGATTTGGCTCTCGCCGTAGCCGATGGTGCGGATCTGTACGTGCCCTTCGCCGCACAGATTGGCGAGGAATCGGCGATCCGCGTCGCTAACAGGCAGTTGGGTGAGGTTAATGCTATGAGGACGCGTGGCCGGATCGCGCAGGTGCGCCAGCAGTTCCTGGGCCAGCGTCAGGCCATTCATCAATCCGTCGATGGGCGGAGGCAGCAGGCTATCGTCCGGCAGCGTATTGAGTGTTGCCGCCTGCCACAGCGCCTGCGGCGCGCTACCGGCTTCCAGATATTCTTCCCATTGGCCCTTGTCATTCTGACAACGCACTCGCCAGATGCCGCAGAAAATCGACTCCTGAATTTCACTTTCCCGGCCGTCAGCATGCTGGATGCGCGCTGAAACTTCGCCTTCACCGAGCAGCGTATTCAAAAACGTGAGATCGTCGGCGTTGAGCGTGGATAGATCCCATCTTAACACCTCCTGCCTGGCGGGAATTCTCCGGGCGAGCTGGTGGCGTACATCGGCTAACAATGCCATCACCGCCGGGCTGTGCGGGCAGTTTTCCAGCATCGCCATGCTGGGGTCGCAGTTGACCTGGCAGGTGAGGGGCAAGGGATTCATGCTGAAGCTATCATCGCCCGGCTGCGTACCCGGACCCAGCAGATGAAAAAAGGAATCGCTCATCATGCAGACTCCGGCGGTATCTGTTCTTCAACTAAGGGCCGCATCAGGTTAAGCAGGTCAGCCCAGGGGTGGATGCCGCTGATAATGCCGCGCAGCTCGCCGTGGATAAACACCAGTGTGGCCGGGAAGCGGAACACGCTAAAACGATCGCCGATCGCCTCGCTGTGTTCAAGGTCGGCCATGGCTATTTGCCAGGCAAACTGGGGAAACTCCCGCAGTAACTCGGCAATCATGACCGGGTTGTCGCTGACTTCCGGCGTGCGGCGGGGATCGCTGCTGAGCAGGACCACGCCATTGCCCACGCGGGTTACCCAGCCATCCAGTTCAGACGCGCTCAGCGGTTGCCAGCCACGCGCCAGCATACGTTGCCATAACGCAGAAAATGGGGTGTCATTTAACATATTGTTTATTCCTCCAGCGTCACGCGATACTGGCGAATACGCACGCCTTCATAGTTTTCCATCGACAGGCATTCATAGTTCAGGCAACGCGTTTCCTCGTTTCTCTGTGGCGCGATACCCCACGCGGCCAGCTGCGTAAGCGCGGCTTGTTCCGCTGTCGGGAGCTGAGTGCGTGCGATGTCGGTCAGGCTGCCGCCATAGTCGTCCAGTTGTACCGGCTGCAGTCCCACGAGAGCGATGTGCGCGGGGAGATGGCCGCGAATATCTGCCAGCGCCAGCACCTCGGAGAAGCTGTTCTGGTGCAGACTCATTTTTTTGGCGCTGAGGTAACTGGGGACTTTGTCACCGGCGTAGGTTTGCAGGGTGCCCGGCGCGAGTCCGTAGTCGATGGCGTCCAGCAGCAGCAAATGGCTGGCCTGTTCAACATAGCCCAGCAGATTCAGCCCCTGGGTGCCGCCATCGACAATCTCTACCCATTCTGGCCAGTGATAGTGGGCGTACAGGCGCTCCGCGAGGCGAATGCCAAACCCTTCGTCTGCCCACAGCAGGTTGCCTAAGCCCATCACGATGACGTTCGGTTCGCTCATGACGCCTCCTTGTCGCGCTGACGTTTGGCAAATTTGTGACTACGATAGCCGTTGACCATGGTCGAGATGACGGTATCGTCGGACATGATGTCCTCGCGGATAGCCATGTACACATGACCTATGATGAAGGCGGCGATGAACCACATTCCTAGCCGGTGCCAGCTGTGAATATCGAGAGAGTTGCCGCCGGTCCAGTAGAAAAACTCCGTCACATAGCGGAAGGGAGTGAAAATGGCGTACTGGCTATGCTCGCTGTATAAGGCAAAACCGGTCAGGATCATAAAAACGGAGAGCAGGAAATAGCCAAACATCGCTGCCTGCGCAACGGGGTTATGTCCGATATCCTCCCCTGGTTTCTTTTCCAGAAACAGATACCAGCGCACTACCGAAAACGCCCCCTGCCACCAACTGCGACGCCAGACCGGCACGATAAACAACTCGCGTGAATAACGGTTACCGACAAAGGCCCAGTAAATGCGCATCAGCAGTATCACCGTGAACACCATGGCGGCGGCGAAATGCGCCAGCCGGATGTCGCCCATATAGAACAGATAGGTGGCCTCGCCGCTGACCGATGGCAGCGGTCGGCCAATAAAGTATCCGGTCACCATCAAAACCAACATGCAGCCTACCGTCAGCCAGTGCCACAAGCGAACAGGCGCTTCAAACACATAGTGGCTGACGGCGGTATCACGCGCCTCCCCGACGCGTGGGGATATCTTTCCAGTCATCGTTCCTTTTCCTCAACGCTTAGCGAACCTGGACTGCGATCAGTTCGCTGCCGTCGTCGCCAAGCACGTGGGTTGAACATGCCAGGCAGGGGTCGAAGCTGTGCAAGGTGCGCAGGATCTCCAGGGGTTGATCCGGTATCGCCATTTGGGTGCCCATCAGCGCCGCCTCGTAAGCGCCAATTTGCCCCTTTGGATCGCGCGGGCTGGCATTCCAGGTGGTTGGCACCACGCACTGATACAGATCGATTTTCTGGTCGCGAATCGATGCCCAGTGGCCTAATGCCCCGCGCGGCGCCTCGGTAAAACCGATCCCGCGGCACTGCTGCGGCCAGCTTTCTGGCTCCCATTTTTCGGTATTCGCCGTCGCCAGGTTGCCGTTTTTCAGGTTGGTCATCAGCTTGTCGAAGAAATATTGCAACTTGCTCACTGCCCACTGCGCTTCGTGCGCCCGGCACAGAATTCGGCCCAGCGTTGACTGCATGCCCGACAGCGGCAGTTTGAGGGCGGACATCATGCGATCCACGGATTCAATCGTCGCGGCATCCCCTTTGTGATAGGCAATCAGCGTACGCGCTAACGGTCCAACTTCCATGGCGTGTCCCCGCCAGCGCGGGGCTTTAATCCACGAGTAACGTTCCTGTTCGTTAAGTTGCTGGATATTAATATCGCTGCCTTTCACATCGCCGGGGTTATACCAGGGTTCGGTAATGCCTTCGAAGGGGTGGCGGCCCAGCTGATCGTCCGGGTAACGGTACCAGGCGTGATCGACAAACTCCTGAATTTGCTGCTGATCGGCGAGGTCCACAGGCAATACGTTGTTAAAATCACCGTTAATCACCGCGCCGCCAGGCATCAACAGGCTTTTGTCGCTGAAGTCGTTGGCGATATCCGGGAACGCGCCGTAGCTCAAAACGCATTTATCAGAAAGCCCGGTGCCAATCTGGCTCCAGGGTTTATTGAACTGACCGATAGCCAGCGCGTCAGGCACCATCACATTGTTGATAAAGTCAGCGGTGCGGGTGATGATCGACTGCACCAGGTTCAGGCGTTCCATATCGACCGCGCCTACAGCGCCACTCTGATCGATATTGATAGCGCACGGCATACCACCGACAATCCAGTTAGGATGGGGGTTTTTACCGCCAAACACCGTATGGATTTTGATAATCTCGCGCTGAAAATCGAGCGCTTCCAGATAGTGGGCAAAGCCCATCAGGTTAGCCTCTGGCGATAGCTTGTACTGCGGATGGCCCCAATAACCGTTACGGAAAATCCCCAACTGACCGCCTTCGACAAATTTCTTCAGCCGATTTTGGACGTCAAAGAAGTAGCCCGGTGAGGACATCGGCCAGGCAGAAAGACTCTGCGCCAGTTGCGATGTGGCGCGAGGATCTGCTTTCAGAGCATTCAGCACGTCAATCCAGTCCATTCCGGCTAACTGGTAAAAGTGCACCAGATGGTCGTGGCACCACAGCGTGGCCAGCATAATATTGCGAATGATGTTGGCATTGTCGGGCACCTTAATGTCAATGGCATCTTCAATGGCGTAGACAGAGGCAAGGGCATGTACGCCGGTGCACACCCCGCAAATTCGTTCGACAAATGCCCATGCGTCGCGCGGGTCGCGACCCTGAAGAATGATCTCCAGTCCGCGGAACATGGTGCCGCAAGAAACCGCGTTGGTGATGATGTTCTGCTCATCAATGTTCACTTCACAACGCATATGACCTTCAATACGCGTAATGGGATCCACAACCAGACGGCGACCGGCATTGTTTAAGGTATATCCCTGGGTTTGATATGAATGGCTCATGCCTGTTTATCCTCATTATCTGACGACTGCTGTCTGGCGTCGGCTAATTGCTGTTTGTGGCGGTTGTGTTGGTTGACGGCGCTGGCGACGGCGTGGACGCCGACGCCGGCAGCCACGACGCCAAGCGCGGTGAGGCCCACGGTATCGGCGGTGGAATGCGTTCCCATCTGTGGAATATCAACCACGCGGCTGTAGAACGAACCGCGATCCCAGAAGCCGTTCTCTGAACATCCCAGACAACCGTGACCGGACTGGATGGGGAAGGAAACGCCGCCATTCCAGCGGGTGGTGGAGCAGGCGTTATAGGTGGTTGGCCCTTTACAGCCCATTTTGTACAGGCAATAGCCTTTGCGGGCGGCGTCATCATCCCAGCTTTCGACGAACTCCCCGGCGTCAAAGTGGGCGCGGCGGTAACATTTGTCATGAATACGCTGCCCGTAGAACATCAGCGGACGCCCCAGACGGTCGAGTTCAGGCAGTCTGTCAAACGTCACCATGTAGGTGATGATGGCGCTCATGACGTCCGGAATCGGCGGGCAGCCGGGCACTTTCACGATCGGCTTATCGGTGATCACTTTATCGATTGGGGTTGCCTGGGTGGGGTTAGGCCGGGCAGCCTGCACGCAGCCCCAGGAGGCACAGGTGCCCCAGGCGATGATCGCGCTGGCTCCGGCGGCGGCGCGTTTGAGTTTTTCCACAAAGGGTCTTCCGCCGCTAATGCAGAACATCCCTTGTTCACCCAGCGGAGGATTACCTTCGACGGCCAGAATGTAGCGGCCGTGGTACTGGCGCAGAATGTCTTCAAATACCTCTTCGGCCTGCGTTCCGGCGGCGGCCATCAACGTGTCGTCGTAATCGAGGGAAATCAGAGAGAGGATGACGTCTTTGGCGAGTGGGTGCGAGGAGCGAATAAACGATTCGGTACAGCAGGTACATTCCAGCCCGTGGATCCAGACGACCGGGATCCGGGGTTTGTTCTCCAACGCCCAGGCTATTCGGGGCGTCATTCCAGCCCCTAATCCCAGCGATGTTGCGGCGAGGCTACAATATTTAAGAAAACTGCGTCGGCTCACTCCCTTCCGGCGCATCGCCTGATAAAAGGTCTCCTCATTATTCGTATTCATAACACGCGTTTCTTCCCCCGTTGAGTTCTGGCGCATGCCGCCAGCGATATCTAAAAAAGCGTATCCGATTAGAGGAGAGAAACAATGCGAAGAGTGTGGTTATGTCCTATAGCGATATATTCGTGACTGTTATCTGTTTTTCACCGACCAGGAATAAAAAAACGCACAGGGGAGACCGCCCTGTGCGTCGGGTTTATCGCGGAAGAACTTAAACCCCAAGGCGATCGCGTAAGCTGTAATAGGCCGCCCCCATGGCGGTAAACGGAATGCGCAGGCTGCGGCCTCCCGGGAACGGGTAGTGTGGCAGGTTGGCGAATGCGTCAAAGCGCTCGGCATCCCCGCGCAGCAGTTCGGAAATCAGGCGTCCAGCCAGATGGGTACAGGTCACGCCGTGACCGCTGTAACCCTGCATATAGTAAATATTGGTATCGAGGCGGCCGAACTGCGGCATACGTGATAACGTCAACAGGAAATTACCGGTCCAGCGGTAATCAATTTTTACCCCCCGCAATTGCGGGAAGGTCTTCAGCAGATTCGGCATCACCAGGCGTTCAATATCGTTCGGATCGCGGGCGCCGTAGACCACACCGCCGCCGTACAGCAGGCGGTTATCGCCGGTCAGACGGTAGTAATCCAGCAGGTAGTTGCAATCTTCCACACAGTAGTTTTTCGGGATCAGCGAACGCGCCATTTCAGCGGACAGCGGTTCGGTGGTTAACACCTGGGTGCCGCACGGCATGCTGCTTTTGGCCAGCGCAGGTTCCAGTTTATCGCCAAGGTAGGCGTTGCCCGCGACGATCACAAAGCGGGCTGTCACCTGACCTTTTTCCGTGCTGACCACCGCCGGGCTGGTGTGTTGAATACGGGTGACCGGCGACTGTTCGAAGATGCGTCCGCCGTTCAGACGAATGGCGTTAGCTTCGCCAATCGCCAGATTGAGCGGATGAATATGGCCACCGCTGTGGTCGAGCAGCGCGCCGACATAGCGATCGCTACTGACTTCGCGGCGAATTTCGCTGCTGTCTAACAGTTCAAGCTGTGTGTTGCCGTAGCGTTCCCAGTTCGACTTCTGCTCTTCCAGCGTTTCCATCTGCTTATGGTTCAGCGCCACAAACAGCCCGCCAGGACGATAATCGCAGTCAATCTGATAGCGTTTAATGCGTTCGCGAATGATGTCGCCGCCTTCAAACATCATGCTGCCGAGCATTTTGGCGGCATCCGGGCCGTAGCTGCGTTCGATAACATCAATATCGCGACTGTAAGAGTTAACCAACTGGCCGCCGTTGCGTCCGCTGGCCCCAAAACCAATACGTGCGGATTCCAGTAGCACCACGTCATAACCCATTTCCGCTAAATGCAGGGCGGAGGAGAGTCCGGTATAGCCGCCGCCCACGACACAGACATCACAGCTAACCGATTCGCTAAGGGTGGGAAACGGTTCGTACTGATTGGCGCTTGCGGCGTAATAACTGCTGGTATGTTCAGTCATGATTAAGGCTCCAGGGAGATCCAAATGGTTTTCAGTTCGCTAAATTTTTCCAGGGCATGCAGGGACTTATCGCGCCCGTTTCCGCTTTGCTTATAACCGCCGAACGGTACGGTCATATCACCGTCGTTGTAGTTATTCACGAAGACTGAACCGGCCTTCAGGCGATGACTCATGCGATGGGCGCGCGACAAATCGCGGGTCCAGACCGCGGCGCCCAGGCCGTAGTCGCTGTCGTTGGCCAGCGCCAGGGCTTCGGCTTCGCTGCTAAAACGGGTGATGACCAGTACCGGGCCGAAGATCTCATCGCGGCTGACGTGGGCTTGCGGCGCGGTATCGACAAAAATCGTCGGGCCGATAGCCGCCGGATGGACATGGCTGCGACCATCCAGCGCCAGCGTGCCTTGCGTTTCACCGTCGCGAATAAAGGTGTCCACGGTGTCGGCATGCGCATTGTCGATAAGCGTGCCCATCGTGGTTTCAGGATCGAGCGGGTTGCCCGGCTGCCAGTTTTTCGCCTGCTCTTTCAACAGCGCGATAAATTCGTCGGCAATACTCTCTTCCAGCAGCAGACGCGTACCGGCGATACAGACCTGACCCTGGTTGTAGAAAATGCCTGCCGCGGCAGTGGCGGCGGCTTTCGCTAGATCCGGGCAGTCGGCAAACACGATGTTGGCGCTTTTACCGCCAGCTTCCAGCCACACGCGTTTCATGTTGCTGTCGCCAGCATCTTTTAGCAGTTGCTTGCCGGTGCGGGTTGAGCCAGTAAAAGTGATCACATCGACATCCGGATGTTGTGACAACGCCTGGCCCGCTTCGTGACCATACCCGCTAACCACGCTGAGAACGCCATCGGGCAAACCCGCTTTTTTAGCCAGTGCCGCAAGACGTATGGCGGTCAGCGGGGACTTCTCCGAGGGTTTGAGGATCACGCTGTTACCGGCGGCCAGCGCGGGGCCAAGTTTCCAACAGGCCAGTAGCAGGGGAAAGTTCCACGGAACGATAGCCGCGATTACGCCCACGGGTTCGCGCACAATCAGCGCCAGATCGTTTACCGAGGTGGTGGCAACTTCGCCATAGACTTTATCAATAGCTTCGGCGTACCACCGGATGGCGCGCGCCGCGCCTGGAATATCATCACGCAGGCTATGGCGAATCGGTTTACCGGTGTCGAGCGTTTCCAGTAGCGCCAGCTCCTCGTGATGCTGCTCCATTAAATCTGCAAGCTTGTGGAGAACCGCCTTGCGCTCTGCGGGTGTTGCCTGCGACCAGTCACCGCGTTCAAAGACGGCGCGGGCTGCGGTGACCGCACGATCCACATCCGCTTTTTTGCCGCGGGCGACTTTGGCGAGTGGGCGCTGCCCGGCCGGATCCTGAGTAATAAAGGTTTCGTTATCGGCGGCGGCGCAATATTCGCCGTTAATAAATAAACGGGTTTCCGGCGAATAATGACTGGCTTTCTCACGCCAATATTTAAGGTTCTGAAAGTTCATAGCTACTCCTTTTATATCAATAAGATAAAGTTCGTTGCTGATCTTTTTCAGGCAAAATCAGGCTGCACGATGCCCCAGGGATTTACCCTGTTAATGCGCGTTATTTAAGAAGGCCTGAGAAACTCAGGCCGCTACTTATTAGAATGTGGTGGGAGTGTGGGCACTGATAATGCGGCAGATCCCTGCCGAGGTGTTGCTGAAGCTGTGTGGAATGCCGGTGTTAATGGCATAACTTTGCCCTGCAACAAGATGATACGTTTGACCGTTGATGGTCAAAACGACTTCACCTTCCAGTATTGTCCCAATCTCTTCACCCTGGTGTTTAATTCTCTCCCCGGTTGTCGTGCCTGGCTGATAGGTTTCAAACATCATTGCCAGCGTACGATTCGGATTTCCGTTGTGAACTAACTTCATGGATACTCCCTGACTCCCGATCTCAATCAAATCATCCTGATTGATAACCACCTGCGGTTCGTCAGGCTTTTCCGGTTCCGCGAAGAACTCGGAGAGCGACAGCCCATATACTTTCAATAGCTTTTGCAGCGTACTGATGGCAGGACTGACTTTGTCCTGCTCTATGGTACTGATGGCGCTATGCGTCAACCCAGACAGTTCGGCGGCACGACGTTGCGAAAGACCCAATTGCTGGCGGATCTCTGACAAACGTTTACCCGGCGCCAGGCCGTCATCGCTCATAATTGCATTTCCTTAACAGTAGTGGTCAGAGTCGCTGTTTTTCAGCGAGGTGGTTCTGACAAGCGGTGATAAAACCTTCAAGTAACAAACGCGACAGGGCGTATTCGCTACTGTTCCATTCCGGGTGCCACTGCACGCCGAGCGCGAAAGGATGGTCGTGAACGCTGGCCGCTTCCACTAATCCATCCTGCGATCGTGCTTCCACACGCAGCTGCGGGCCAAGCGTTTTTGCGCCCTGACCATGTAAGGAGTTAACCCAAAACGTGCTGCAACCTGGTATTAATTGCGACAGCAATCCTCCCTGTTGAACCTGGACTTCATGAGATGGGGCGTATTGCTGCTCCACCGGGAGTTCCGCATCTTCACGATGTTCCAGGAACTGTGAGTGATCGCACAGGCGACGATACAGAGTCCCGCCAGTGGCGACAACTAATTCCTGTAAGCCCCGGCAGATGGCGAAAATGGGAATGCGCCTTTCGAGCCCGGCGGTAATTAGCGCCATGCTCAGAAGATCACGCCCCGGATCGGCGTCAGACTCATCGCCATTTTCACCATAGAGGTGCGGTTGCACATTGCTTGGGCTTCCAGGCAGGAAGATACCATCCAGTTTTGGTAACAGCGCGTTCAGTAATTCTGGCTCCGCGAGCGCATGAGGTAACGCTATCGGTAATCCACCGGCATTCAAAACCGCATTCAGGTACTTTTCTTGCAGAGTCTGGGTCTCGTGACCCTTAAGCCTGTTCCTACACATCACTACACCAATAACTGGCTTGTCAAATATATTGCCCATGATCGACCTCACGTTTTGGAATAAATTATTGCCAAACGGTTCCTTGTTGTGCAATTCCGTTCATTATTTTCTCAATCTAGCAGCGTAATAACCTTCTAGCAAACTTAATTTAACATTTGACAAACAAATTGTTTGCATCCAGAGTCGAAGGGTGGACATTATATTTAACAGTCAAATCACAGAAAGCTTACCAGGCCAACGGCGGTGAATCATGGAAACCAATATCGTAGAAGTTGAGAATTTTGTTCAGCATTCTGAAGAGAGGCGAAGTAGCGCGTTTGCGCGCGAAGTGAAGCAATATCTGGAACGTTATCCCAACACGCAGTTTGTCGATGTGCTGTTAACCGACCTTAATGGTTGTTTTCGCGGTAAACGCATTCCCGTGTCGGGATTGTCTAAGTTAGAGAAGGGCTGTTATTTTCCCGCATCGGTGTTCGCGATGGACATTCTGGGCAATGTGGTGGAAGAGGCGGGGTTAGGACAAGAACTTGGCGAACCGGACAGGACCTGTGTGCCAGTGCTCGGAACGTTAACCCCTTCGGCCGCCGATCCGGAATTTATTGGCCAGATGATGCTGACAATGCTGGATGAAGATGGCGCTCCCTTTGACGTTGAGCCGCGGAACGTTCTCAACCGACTCTGGCAGAAACTGCGCCAGCGCGGTTTGTTCCCCGTCGTAGCGGTAGAGCTGGAGTTCTATTTACTCGATCGCAAGCGCGATCCCGAAGGTTATCTGCAGCCGCCATGCGCGCCGGGAACGGACGATCGTAATACCCAAAGTCAGGTTTACTCCGTTGATAACCTGAACCACTTTGCTGATGTGCTGAACGATATCGACGAACTGGCCCGTCTGCAGTTGATCCCGGCCGACGGTGCGGTGGCCGAAGCATCTCCTGGTCAGTTTGAAATCAATCTCATCCATACCGATAACGTACTCGACGCCTGTGACGATGCGCTGGCGCTGAAGCGCCTGGTGCGGCTGGTGGCGGAGAAACATAAGATGCATGCCACCTTTATGGCAAAGCCCTATGAGGAGCATGCCGGTAGCGGGATGCATATCCACATCAGCATTATGAATAACAAAGGCGAGAACGTGCTGGCCGATGCGAATGGCGATGATTCCGCGTTACTTAAGCG
>NZ_JAHLQZ010000105.1:0-13834 GCF_018919505.1 Citrobacter sp. S55_ASV_140 | reverse complement strand
TTCACCATGTTGCTTGGGATTGCAAAACCGATCCCGATATTACCGCCGTCCGGCGCGAGGATCGCGGTGTTAATCCCGATCAGCTCACCGTTCAGGTTGACCAGTGCGCCACCGGAGTTGCCCCGGTTGATCGCAGCATCCGTCTGGATAAAGTTCTCGTAGTTTTCCGCATTCAGGCCGCTACGACCCAGCGCAGAAACGATACCGGAGGTCACGGTCTCACCGAGGCCAAACGGGTTGCCAATTGCCACGGTGTAATCACCCACGCGCAGCGCGTCGGAATCCGCCAGCTTAATTGCCGTCAGGTTTTTCGGATCCTGAATCTGGATCAACGCGATATCGGAGCGCGGATCTTTACCCACGATCTTCGCGTCAAACTTACGGCCATCGCTTAGTTGAACCTTAATTACCGTGGCGTTATCCACCACGTGGTTGTTGGTCACAACATACCCTTTCGCAGCATCAATAATTACGCCGGAGCCCAGCGCCATAAATTTTTGCTGCTGGCCGCCGCCGTTGTCAGCGCCCGGTGCGCCGCCCTGGCAGAACGGGGAACTCTGGAACGGAGAACCGTCCTGGCAGAACGGGGAATTATCACCGAAGAACTGCTGGAAATTACGCGGCATGCGCGGCGTATTCACCGTCGTGCTCCCCTCGACGTTAATACTCACCACCGATGGCATCACTTTTTCAAGCATCGGGGCCAGGCTTGGCATCTGTTGGGCGGTCGTTGCTGAAGACGCCGTTTCAGCCGCTGTTGCAGACAAGGGGGACAACGCCAAACCTAAACTCAGAGCCAGTGCACTCATTGCTAATGTGGTTTTTTTCATGTGTTTCGTTCTCGATTAACAGGTAACGCAAAATTGCTGTATACGTCAGAGTCGTTTTATAGCGCTAAGTTCCAGATTTAAGTTTAAGGAAAAAGTAAAATTTTATTGTCGATCTTTACAAATGATTATTTATTGTTCTACTGCCATCAACCGACGATATTCATCCCAGGCATATAAATCTGTCATCCCGCTGATATAATCCTGAATCAAACGGCAGCGATAATAATATTCCAGAACAGGAAACTCAGCGCAACTAGCCGATATTTTACTGACCGCCTCAACATAAGCAAGGCGATGGCGAGTAGACAACTTCTGAAATAACCGGGACTCGATAGGAAAACGTTTTACTCTTTCATTTTCGACCAGTTCCGTAAAATCTGACTGAGTCATTTTTAATAACGGTTGATAGATTTCCAGCAGCCCGCTTATCACCCGATAGCCCTGTAACTCCAGTTGCTCTACGTCTGGGTGGCTAAAGACATGTTTTATCGCCACATTTTTATAGACGCCCAGCAACTGGCTGAAGCTACTGGCATCTTCTAACAGCGCGTGATTAAAACATCCCTCGAAAATCTGCGGCAAGTTATCGATAAATCGCTGGGCAGCGTACGGCACCAGTTTATTCAATGTATTAACGCGTAAATACATAAAGAACTGATCTTCGGTACTCCGGCTTAATGTATTTGAACGTGATTTCTCCCAGGCGTTCTCTACCACCAGACTGAACAGGGAACCTTTTTCGTGGTGTCCCCACGCCGCATACAGATGCTGATAAAGTTGTTCGACGCTAAAGATTCTTTTCTCAACGGCATCTTCCAGATCGGCCACGCAATAAGAGATATCATCAGCAGCTTCCATAATCCAGGTTAATGGAAAGCGACTGTAAGGCGCTAATGATAATTCTTTACGTAATCTCTCAATATACGATTCTTCGGAAAGATAATAGCCCGGTTTCTTCATTAAATAGTTGTGTGTTGCGGGCGCATTGCCGCGCCACCACGCCGGGCGGGTATATTTCAAAATACCGCCAACCTGCGCCCAGGTAAGATTCATACGCATCAGGGTATGTACCAGACGAATCCCTTGCGCATTACCCTCAAAATGGCACAGGTCCTGTCGCACTTTACGGCGAATATCATTCAGCGACTCTTCGCCCTCGCGCAAACGTAATGCCGCCACCAGGCAACGGTCATCGCTGAGTGGCTGACTTTCCGCATCTGCGGGGTACAGTCGCTGGCGGAACCAGTCATTAATCGCCGCTTCACCAAAGTGACCAAACGGCGGATTGCCAATGTCATGCATCAGGCAGGACATTTCAACAATACTCTCAAACGGTCCCGTCAGTTCATCCAGACCATACTGCTCCAGCAACTTTTGCTCTTTGAGTCGGCTGAGGATCTCTTTCGCGATATAGCGACCAACCTGCTGAACTTCCATTGAGTGCGTCAAACGCGTGCGTACCGCCGCATTACGTTCCAACGGAAAGACCTGGGTCTTTTGTTGCAGTCGGCGAATTGCCGGAGAATTGATAATGCGTCCACGATCGCTTTCGAAAATACGCAGGATCTCGTGCTCAGTCTTCACGCCCTGCGGCGAACGGTAACGACGATGCCAGTTTATTTTTTTTCGGAAATCGATCTGTGCCATGTCCTCTCCCGCCTGAGAAATGCGCTACCCCGTAAGCGCATGATAGACTATGCCCTCAAATCTGGCTTATCGCGAGTAAATCTATGAAAATCGGCATCATTGGTGCAATGGAAGAAGAAGTTACGCTACTGCGTGACAAAATCGAAAACCGTCAGACCATCGCTCTCGGCGGTTGTGAAATTTACACCGGCCAACTGAATGGTACTGAGGTTGCGCTACTGAAATCAGGCATCGGTAAAGTCGCTGCGGCACTGGGCGCTACGTTGCTGCTTGAACGCTGCAAGCCGGACGCCATCATTAATACCGGTTCAGCGGGCGGCCTGGCCTCTACGCTGAAAGTCGGCGATATCGTGGTTTCTGATGAAGCGCGCTATCACGATGCCGACGTCACGGCATTTGGCTATGAATTTGGTCAGCTACCGGGTTGCCCGGCGGGTTTCAAAGCCGATCCTGCGCTGATTGCTGCAGCAGAAGCCTGCATTGCTGAACTGAATCTGAATGCCGTCCGTGGGCTTATCGTCAGCGGAGATGCCTTCATTAATGGCTCTGTCGGCCTGGCTAAAATTAAGCATAACTTCCCGCAGGCGATTGCCGTTGAGATGGAAGCAACCGCGATTGCGCATGTTTGCCACAATTTTAACGTGCCGTTCGTCGTGGTTCGCGCCATCTCCGACGTCGCCGATCAGCAGTCCCATCTCAGCTTTGACGAGTTCCTGGTGGTCGCCGCGAAGCAGTCAAGCCTGATGGTTGAAACGCTGGTACAGAAACTGGCGCATGGCTAAATTACTCTCCAGGGCGCTGGTCGCCCTGCTTTTCACTCTTCCGGCGTTCCTTTACGCCGCACCGCGTGTTGTTACGCTTTCTCCTGCCAATACTGAACTCGCCTTTGCCGCAGGCATTACGCCCGTTGGCGTCAGCAGCTACTCCAATTACCCGCCCGAGGCCCAAAAAATTGAAGAGGTCTCAACCTGGCAAGGCATGAATCTGGAACGCATTGTGGCGCTGAAACCGGATTTGGTCGTCGCCTGGCGCGGAGGAAATGCTGAGCGGCAGGTTAATCAGCTAACCGCGCTGGGCATTAAAGTCATTTGGGTGGATGCCGTTACCATTGAGCAGGTCGCCGATGCGCTACGCCAATTGGCGCCATGGAGCCCCAGGCCAGAGCAGGCCAAACAGGCGGCAAAAACATTGCTTGATGAATACGCTTTACTAAAATCTCAGTATGCCAACAAACCGAAAAAACGCGTGTTTCTGCAGTTTGGGGCGAATCCTCTGTTTACCAGTGGAAAAGGCTCCATTCAGCATGAGGTTCTTGAGGTATGCGGCGGAGAAAACATTTTTGCCGGCAGTCGGGTTCCATGGCCGCAGGTTAGCCGTGAACAGGTCCTGGCAAGAGCGCCGCAGGCTATCGTTGCCACCGGTGGTTCGGGCGAAACGCTGAAAATTGAGCAATTTTGGGGAAATCAGCTTAAAATCCCGGTTATTACCCTTAATAGTGATTGGTTCGAACGTGCGAGCCCGCGTATTATCCTCGCCGCAAAACAACTCTGCAATGCGCTTTCACAGGTAAATTAGCGCCTGCCCCCACCAGGTTTGTTGTGAGGATTTAAACATGCTCGTCTATTGGCTGGATATTGTCGGTACCGCGGTATTTGCTATCTCTGGCGTATTGCTTGCCGGAAAACTGCGTATGGATCCCTTCGGCGTTCTGGTCTTAGGCGTGGTAACAGCCGTCGGTGGCGGGACGATCCGCGATATGGCGCTGGATAACGGACCGGTTTTTTGGGTTAAGGATCCTACCGATCTGGTGGTGGCGATGATCACCAGCATGCTGACGATCCTGCTGGTGCGTCAGCCCCGACGGTTGCCGAAGTGGATCCTGCCGGTGCTGGATGCCGTTGGCCTGGCGGTATTCGTGGGCATTGGCGTCAACAAAGCTTTTATTGCCGGAACAGGGCCTCTGGTAGCGATTTGTATGGGCGTGATTACCGGCGTTGGCGGTGGGATCATTCGTGACGTATTAGCCCGTGAAGTGCCGATGATTTTGCGCACCGAAATCTACGCTACAGCCTGTATTATCGGCGGGATCGTACATGCGACCGCGTTTTATACCTTTGATGTTTCACTGGAAAACGCCAGTATGATGGGGATGATTGTCACCCTGCTGATTCGACTGGCCGCCATTCGCTGGCATTTGAAATTGCCGACGTTTGCGCTGGATGATAACGGGCGTTGATATGACGATACAGAACATGTAGGCCGGATAAGGCGTTTACGCCGCCATCCGGCACATTGCCCGGTGGCGCTGCGCTTACCGGGCCTACAACATCAGACCATCAGTATTACAGACAGCAATCAGATGCTGAAAGAAGAACCACACCCGCAGGTGCTTTTAGCATTCGGGTTAGTCACAACGAAGCGGGAACCTTCCAGACCTTCGGTATAGTCAACCGAACCGCCCACCAGATATTGCAGGCTCATCGGATCAACCACCAGACCAACACCTTGTTTCTCAATGGTCATATCACCATCGTTCACCTGATCATCAAAGGTGAAACCATACTGGAAACCGCTGCAACCACCGCCGGTGATATACACGCGTAATTTCAGATTCGGGTTATCTTCATCAGCGATCAGGCTTTTTACTTTATTGGCTGCTGCTTCAGTAAATTGCAGTGGCAGCGCTACGTCATCACTCATATTTTGCTCCAAACGACATTGGCAATTGGGCAAATTATAACCCAATGGTTAAAGCCATTATCTAATACCCTGGTATTTCGTTCAAGTATTCTCGCCAGCGGTAGTCCCCTGACTTTTTGCCGCCTGCTCCGCTTCCTGTTTTGCCAGCGTGCGGGCAAGGATAGTCGAGTATAGCGGCTTTCCGCCCATAAATTGGGCTAATAGTGTTGCGCCAAGACAGGTAATAATCATTGGCAAAATGAGCTGATAGTTATCGGTCATCTCCAGCACCAGCACAATACCGGTGAGCGGCGCCCTTACCGAAGCCGCCAACAAAGCCCCCATTCCGGCAATGGCAAAAGTTCCGGCCTCCAGATGATACTGCGGAAAAGAGGCCGCTGCGGCCATACCGAACGCGGTACCAAGCAGCGTACCCAACGCCAGCATCGGGGCAAAAATCCCGCCAGGCGCGCCGGACGAGAAGCACAGCAGCGTGGTAATCACCCGGGCAATAAAAATAAACAGCAGCAGACCGACGCTAAAATTGCCCGCCGCAGCAATCGGGATCAGGTTAAACCCACCACCCGCTGCTTCAGGTTTAATTAATCCGAGGATCCCGCACAAGCCGCCAATCGCGCCGCCCATGAGCACCCATTTTTTAATCTCACCACCGTGGAAACGCTGGAACATATCCTGGGTACGCAACACCATGGTATTAAACAACGGTCCGACGCAGCCAAAAACAATCCCCAGCACCAGATACAGCCACAGCGTATTCACCGGCGCATTGGAGAGCTTGCCAACTTCAATAATCGGAGCTTCACCATTGAAAACGCGAAACACAATGCTCGACATGATGACGCCGGTAAACACGGCTTTGATCGACACGAGGTTATAGCGAAACTGCGGACGCATCTCTTCAATAATGAACAGGATCCCCGCCAGAGGGGCATTGAACGCCGCCGACAGGCCCGCAGCGGCACCGGTAGCCAGCAGAGTATGCCGCGCTTCGGCGCTGCGCATACGAAAAATATCCAGCACCATACGCCCAATGTTGCCGCCAATCTGCACGGTCGGCCCTTCTCGCCCGAGCACCATCCCAGCGCCCAGCGTACCCATACCGCCGATAAATTTCACCGGCAGAACGCGCCACCAGCGCACAGGTCGCAATTCCTCCAAAGCGCCTTCAATCTCTGGGATCCCCGAACCGCCCGCTTCCGGCGCAAATTTACGCACCAGAAAATAGCCGACCATCGCCAGCAATGCGGAGAGGATAAACGCCAGCGGCCACAGCAAAATGGCATGGTCCGCAACCTGAGCCAGCGCGCCGATGCGCTGATTCTGCACCCAGGTCACCGCTTTTTCAAACGCCACGCCCACCAGTCCCGTCACGGTACCCACTACCGCGGCCATTAAGAGGATCGCCAACGGCGTTTTATCTCGTTCCAGGAGTCGACGGATTTGATCCCTGCGGCGTAAACGCACAATTTGTTGTGCTTCAAAAGAGGGAGTGTCAGTCTTCATCAGATGATCATTAATTGGTAATACAAATACGGAATCGGCATTCTACTCGCACATTTCACGAAAATCCCCTGCAAATCGCATTGTTTCAATTGCGTAAAACTTTCATAACCTTCTCTGAATAACTAGAATAGCGGGCATTTACTTTTTCTACGAACCAGGACCCCATCCATGAGTAAGTCTGAAAATCTCTACAGCGCAGCACGCGAACTTATCCCCGGCGGCGTTAACTCCCCCGTTCGCGCCTTTACTGGCGTGGGTGGTACTCCGCTGTTTATCGAAAAAGCGGACGGCGCGTATCTGTATGATGTCGATGGTAAAGCCTATGTCGACTACGTCGGTTCCTGGGGACCGATGGTGCTGGGCCATAACCATCCGGCAATCCGTAACGCAGTGATTGAAGCGGCAGAGCGCGGTTTAAGCTTCGGCGCGCCAACCGAGATGGAGGTGAAAATGGCGGAGCTGGTCACTGAACTCGTACCGACCATGGACATGGTGCGCATGGTGAACTCCGGTACGGAAGCGACGATGAGCGCCATCCGTCTGGCGCGCGGTTTTACCGGTCGCGATAAGATCATCAAATTTGAAGGCTGCTACCACGGCCATGCTGACTGCCTGCTGGTCAAAGCCGGTTCCGGCGCGTTAACGCTGGGCCAGCCGAACTCCCCTGGCGTTCCAGCTGATTTCGCGAAACACACCCTGACCTGCACCTACAACGATCTCGCTTCGGTACGTGCGGCGTTTGAGCAATATCCGCAGGAGATCGCCTGTATCATCGTTGAGCCGGTCGCCGGCAACATGAACTGCATTCCGCCACTGCCAGAATTCCTGCCAGGCCTGCGTGCATTGTGCGATGAGTTTGGCGCGCTGTTGATCATCGATGAAGTGATGACCGGTTTCCGCGTGGCGCTGGCCGGTGCGCAGGATTATTACGGCGTCGTTCCGGACCTGACCTGCCTGGGTAAAATCATCGGCGGCGGGATGCCCGTTGGCGCATTCGGTGGCCGTCGTGATGTGATGGATGCCCTTGCGCCGACCGGTCCGGTTTACCAGGCGGGTACGCTGTCCGGTAACCCGATTGCAATGGCGGCGGGTTTTGCTTGTCTGAACGAAGTGGCCCAACCGGGTATTCATGAAACGCTGAATGAACTGACAACGCATCTGGCGGAAGGTCTGCTGGAAGCCGCCGAAGAAGCGAACATTCCTCTGGTGGTTAACCATGTGGGCGGGATGTTCGGGATTTTCTTCACCGATGCAGAAACCGTGACCTGCTATCAGGATGTGATGGCATGCGACGTTGAACGCTTTAAGCAGTTCTTCCACATGATGCTGGATGAAGGGATTTACCTGGCACCGTCTGCCTTCGAAGCGGGCTTTATGTCTGTGGCGCACAGCGAAGAAGATATCAATAACACCATCGATGCCGCGCGTCGGGTGTTTGCGAAACTGTAAAAGAGAACGTACAGAAACAAAGTAGGCCGGGTAAGGCGAAGCCGCCACCCGGCTTTTTTATTGCCGGATGGCGACGCAAAGCGTCTTATCCGGCCTACATGAAAAGAATCAGCCTCAGCGGCTCTGCTTTCTCAGCAGATAGATAAAGTACGGCGCGCCGATAAACGTCGACAGTAATCCCGCCGGGATCTGATACGGAAACAGCACCATTCTGCCGCTCCAGTCGGCAAAGACCAACAGCACGCCTCCCGCCAGCGCCGAAATCAGCATATGCGGCATCGCCCGGCGAAAACCCATCATGCGAGCAATATGCGGCGCCATCAGTCCGACAAAGCTCAACGGCCCAATCGTCATGGTTGCTGTCGCCGTTAATCCCGCCGCCAACAGCAGTAATCCCACGCGTGACGGCGTCAACGCCAGACCGACCGCCCGCGCCGTATCGCCGCCAAGAGGTAAAATCGTCAACCAACGACGACACAGCGGCGTCACCGCCAGCAAGAAAGCCATCACTATCCCGGTATGCAATACCTGCTCGCCAGTCGCGTTATAGGTTGAACCGGAGATCCAGGTCAACACGCCCGCCATGCGCGGATCGCCGCTGGCCTGCAGCATCATTAGTAGCATTGTAAACGCCGTGCTGAGCGCCATCCCTGCCAGCAGCATGCGGTGCGGCGAAAAACCGCCGCGCCCGGCGGCAACCATGATGATAAGCAGAGTGACCGCCGCTCCGAGGCTCCCGGCGGGGAGCAGCCAGCCAAAGGCATTGCCGGGCACCAGAAACAGCATTAACACCACGCCAAATGCCGCGCCGGAACTAATACCGAGGACTTCCGGGCTGGCCATTGGATTTCCGGTCAGACGCTGAATAATGCAACCCGCCACCGCCAGCATCACCCCGGCAATCAGCGCCGCCAGAATACGCGGCCAGCGCCAGGGCATCAGTTCATCCAGCATCGATCCGCTGGCCCATGTCCAGCCGTGCGCATCACGTCCGAACGACAGTGCCACGACGACCGTCAGCAGTAAAATGGCGCCGCCCACCAGCGCAAACATCAGGACATTTTGACGCTCAGCGGCGATACGGTTGCTGGCATTCATATCCGGTGCGCTCATGCTCTTAAGGCGCGGCAGCAGCCACAGCAGCAGCGGCGCGCCAACCAGCGCCGTCACCGAACCGGTGGAGACTTCCATCCAGATGCGGGTTAGCCACAGAATGATTTGATCGGAGAGCCAGAGGATCAGCGCGCCGATCAGCGGGGCCAACATCAGACGCGCCAGTAAGCGCCGGGCGCCGAGCATTTTTGCCAGCAGCGGGGCAAACAGGCCGATAAAACCGATAATTCCGACAGCGTTAACCAGCAAGGCGCTGATGACAATCGCCAGCGTCAGTGCCGCCAGACGCGCCAGCGATAGCGCCAGCCCAAGGTTGCGCGCCACGCCGTCATCCAGTCCCATCAGCGTCATTGGGCGTAATAACAGCAGCGTCAACATCACGCCGCCCAGCAGTTGCGGCCACAAACGCTGAACGCCGCTCCAGTCGGTTTGCGTCAGCGAGCCACTGCTCCACAAAAACATGCTTTGCAGCTGATCGTGATGGAAAAGTACCAGTAACTGGTTAATCGCCCCGCAGTACAGGCTGACCACCAGACCGGCAAGGATTAGCGTCACAGGGGAAAGACGTTTGCCCCAGGCAACGCCAAACACCAGCGCGCCAACGATACAGGCCCCTGCCAGCGCCGCAAATTGCGCGGTCAGCGCCCCCGGAATCACCCACAGCGTCGTGACCGTAATACCTAACTGCGCCCCGGTTGCGACCCCCAGCGTGGTTGGCTCCGCCAGCGGGTTACGCAGCACCTGCTGGAACAACACGCCGACCAACCCCAGCCCGGCGCCAACTAATAGCGAAATCGCCAGCCTCGGCAGCAGGCTGTAGTGGAAAACCATCTGCTCAATGGCATCGATATCCGGTGACCAGATGGCCTGTTGCCACTGGCTGCGCGGTAGCGCCACAGAGAAGTTAACCCAGGTGAGCCAGCAGGCAGCGACGAACAGAACCGCCAGAAGAAGCGTTGGGAACAGCGCAATTCGTTTACTCACGCTTTGCCTCCCAGTGCATTATCCAGGATGCGGGCAAAATGCATCGCGGACAGCGTTGCACCATAAAACCAGACGGCAGGCACGCGCTGAAAACGTCCGCTACGGACAAATGGCATCGCCTGCCATAACGGCGTAGACATCAGCGCATCCATTTCTCTGTTGTTGCCGTGATCAAAGCACAGCACATCAACGTCCTTATAGGCTGCAAGCCGGTCAATACTCACGGCTGTGCTGCCCCAGAAGTTGGTTTCTCCCTGCCAGGCGTTGGGGATCCCATATTCGTCCAGCACCTCCTGGAACAGGCTGTTCGGGCCAAACACCAGCATATGCCGCGAATCAAGCAGGGACGTCAGGAGCACGGGGCGCGCGCCTCGTTGGATAAAGCGCGGTTTCAGGCTGGCGATAAAACGATCGTATTCAGTCAGATGACGTTCAGCAGAAGCTGGCAAATTCAGCAATTGCGCCATTTCCTGCAGCGACTGACGCGCAACCGCCAGCGGCTTTTTGCCATCGCTGAAGTTAAATCCCCGACCAGGCGCAATCCGCGCCAGTTTTTCGGGGGCGGGGCCATAACCAGCCGACCATACCAAAAACGAGGGTTTCATTTCGGTCAGTAGTTCGAGATTGGGTTCCGTACGTAGACCGACGTCAATCACCGACTCCGGCAGCGGAGGCTCATTAACCCACAGCTTGTAGTTAGGGATATCGGCAATGCCATACGGCGTAATACCCAACGCCAGCAATAGCTCTACCGGCAGCCATTCCAGCGCCACAATACGTTGCGGATCAATCGCCGCCGCGTTAGCCGTATTCATCCGCCACAGCAGCGGCGACAGCGCCATCGCCGTCAGCAGCCGCCGACGGGTAATATGAGGTAATCCGATCATTAATAGACAAAACTCACGGGTGCGGCACCAGCCGGATGCGGCAAAATGCCCATCGGGATACCGTAAATCTGTTCCAGCGTTTCGCTGCGCATCAGTTCCGCAGGCGTTCCCTGAGCAATCATTTCGCCGCCGCGCAGCGCAACTAAATAATCGCAGTAGCGGGCCGCCATATTGATATCGTGCAGTACGGCAACCACCGTCAAGCCGCGCTCCTGACTTAAGCGATGCACCAGCGCCAGTACGTCGACCTGATGAGCGATATCCAGCGCAGAGGTCGGTTCGTCAAGCAGCAGGCAGCGGCTGTCCTGCGCCACCAGCATGGCGATCCACGCACGCTGACGCTCGCCGCCGGACAGGCTATCGACCAGACGATGCGCCAGGGGTTTTAAGCCCACCAACGAAATGGCTTCTTCTACTTTCTCTCTGTCGGCCACGCCAAAACGTCCCAGCGCGCCGTGCCACGGATAGCGGCCAATTGCCACCAGCTCGCGTACGGTCATCCCTTCTGCCTGCGGCAACTGCTGCGGCAAATAGGCGACCTTGCGGGCAAACGCTTTACTGCTCCAGTTCTCTAGCGGCTGTTCGTCGAGCAGGATCTCGCCTTCTGACGGCGGCTGATGACGTCCCAGCATTTTCAATAACGTCGATTTTCCGGAACCGTTGTGGCCGATAAGACCGGTCACTTTTCCTACGGGAAACGTTAACGAGAGAGGATGCAAAAGCGTGCGCCCAGGCACACGAAAGGAGACATTACGCAACGCAAAAGTGGTATCGGGATGGGATCTGTTTTCCTGCATAGCAGCCAACTTGTAAAACGGGCACGCAAAGCGTGCCCAAAGAGAAATTAGAAACGGAAGGTTGCGGTTGCAACGACCTGACGTTCTGCGCCCCAGAAGCAGCCATAGGTGTTGAAGCAACTGGCGACATATTCACGATCAAGCAGGTTGTTCACATGCAGCGCCACGTTGGAGCCCGCCATGCCGACGCGCGCCAGATCGTATCGCACTAACGCATCCACCACCGTGTAGCTTCCCACTTTGAAGGAGTTTGCCGGATCGCCGTAGCTTGAACCGGTTAAACGAGCGCCGGTTCCCAGCGTCAGGCCAGAGAGCGCGCCGTCATAGATGGTGTAATCACCCCACAAGGATGCCATATGCTTTGGCACCTGAGCAGGCGTATTGCCTTTGTAGTTGGTGTCAGTGGTGTATTCCGCATCGGTGTAGGTATAAGAACCGACAACGTTAACGCTGGCAGACAGCGCCGCTTTCGCTTCAATTTCCACACCACGTGAACGAATTTCACCGCCTTCAACCGAGAAAAGCGATCCATTCGGGTCGGCCATCAAATTATTGGTTTTGGTGAGCTGGTATACCGCACCGGTCAACACGATCGGACGATCGCTCGGCACGTATTTCACGCCAGCTTCGTACTGCTTACCTTTGGATGGCGCAAAGATATTGCCGCTAGCCCCGGTCTGGGAAGCCGGTTCAAAGGATTCGCTATAGCTGAAATACGGAGTTACACCATTGTCAAACAGATAGTTAACACCGCCACGCCAAGTGAACTGTCTGTCATCACGGGAGTCCTGCACGCCAGAAACGCGGTTCAGAGAATCCTGTTTAGCCCAGTCGTAACGACCACCCAGAGTAACCAGCACCTTATCCCACTGCATCTGATCCTGAGCGTACAGACCAGTTTGTTCCTGTTTATTCAGAACACGATACGGAGCACCTGGTCCTGGATGCGCGCCAAAATCAAAGTCGCTGCGGTCAAGGTTATAGATATCTGACGGCGCTACAGAACCAGCCCAACCAAACCAGGAGTTGATGTCGTTACGCATACGCATATAGTCAACGCCGGTCAGCAATGTGTGATCCAGGGAACCGGTAGCAAACTTGCTCTGCACCTGCGTATCAACAGCAAAGTTCTGCAATTTCTCATTATCGTCAACGTACTGACGAGTCAATGTATGATCCCAATCTGACTGAGGAACGCTGGCACAAGGGCTGTTAGCCGGATCTTTTGTATAGAGCGGATCTGAGCACATGCCGTAGCCATACACGCTGTTCTGCGAAACTTTGTTTTGCGCATAACGCAGATTCTGACGCACGGTAAAGGTGTCGTTAAATTCGTGGTCGAAGCTGTAGCCCACCATCTTCTCATTACGAGAGTAGGTATTGTTGTTTGCGCCTTCGTTGAAATCAGTGGGCAGACGTGAACCGTTTGGCAGCTTAGATACGGTACCCTCTTTCGGCAACCAACCGTAATAACCGGTTTCAGGCTCGTTCTGGAAGTAGGAAAGGAAGGTAAAGTTTGTCTTATCATCCGGACGCCATGAGAACGATGGCGCGATAGCGTAGCGTTGCTCTTCTGCGCCCTGCTGCTGCGCATTAGCGGAACGCGCCAGGCCGGTCAGGCGGTATGAGTACACGCCATCGTCATCCAGCGCGTCGCTGAAATCAAACCCGGTCTGGAACAGGCTGTCAGTGCCCATTTTGAACTGAACTTCTTTCAGCGGTTCTGTCGTGGGGCGCTTACTGACCATGTTCAACAACCCGCCTGGGTTGCTCTTTCCGTAAAGAACGGAAACCGGACCGCGCATCACTTCAGCGCGCTCCAGCATATAAGGATCGATTACCGCATCGTTGTAGAAGTTACCCTGCATCTTCAGGCCATTCAGATAGTTGTTCTGACTTTGGCCGTCTGCCGCGAATCCGCGAA
>NZ_JAHLQZ010000104.1:0-13913 GCF_018919505.1 Citrobacter sp. S55_ASV_140 | reverse complement strand
GATTTCCAGCATCACGCTGGCATCATCCACGGCGATATCCGGGATGATGTTCGGGTCGATGATCACCTCTTTAACCTTGCGAGCAGAGTCGATAATCACCGCATTGCTGGTCATTTCTGCAGCAGTGCCGGCGGTGGTATTGATGGCGACCAGCGGAACGCCGGCATTTTTCACTTTGCCCACGCCGGAGTATGCGGTAGAAGGGCCTGGGTTGGCGGTCAGGATTTTCACCGCTTTAGCGGTATCGATCGGACTGCCGCCGCCGAAGGCGATAATGTAGTCACATTCTGCGCTCTGATACGTCGCAAAACCTTTCTGCACCAGCTCTTCTGTCGGGTTTGGGAACACCTCATCAAACAGGTGGTAAGACATTTGATGTTCATCCAGCGCGCTAAACAGGCTATCCAGCAGGCCCAGTTTCACCAATTGACCATCGGTAACAATCAGCGCTTTGCCCCATTGCTTATTCGCCACGAGGTTCACCATATCGGCAATCGCTCCAGCGCCATGCAGGCTAATTTTGGGTAGTGCCAACATAAAACTCATTACTATTCTCCTTATAATGCTAGTGCGCTTGCCAGCGGAGTCACGCCAAAACGTTTGCCGAGTGCGACCAGTTCTTCACGCGTGATGGTCTGCTTCATACCGCCCATCGAATAGATTTTGACTAAAACCTCAGCGGATTTCTCAGCGGTATCGATCAAACCGAATGCTTCATCGAGGGAGGGGCCGCTGCCGAACACACCATGGAACGGCCACAGAACAAGCGAATGCTTCTGCATTTCCTGCGCGGTCGCCTGGCCGATTTCATCCGTACCCGGCACCATCCACGGCAAAATGCCGACGCCATCCGGGAACACCACCAGGCACTCGGTGCTGCCTTCCCACAGTTTGCGGGTGATCAGCGCGGTGTTGTTTTCCAGCACATAGGTCAGGGCGATCAGGTTGGTGGCGTGGCAGTGCATGATCACGCGATCTTTGCCGTTCGTCGCTTTAATGCGTTCGCAGTGAGAGAGGAAGTGGGCTGGCAATTCGGAGGTTGGCACCGCTTCGTGGGTCAGGCCCCAAAGGATGTGATAGCCCGCACCGTCGCTGTCCACTTTCACTACGCCTAAATTTGCCGCCGGATCGAGCTGAACGTTACGGAAAAATTTACCCGAGCCGGTGACGATAAATGGCGTATTCGCCAGCAATGGCATGGGTTGACTCAGCGCAATATAGCGCGGTTTGTCGTGGAAATCGCCGCTAAATGGCGCGATGTCTGCTTCATCCAGGCGCAGCGTCAGGTTGCCGCCGTTACGTTCATCCCAGCCTTTCAGCCACGCATCGGATGTGGCTTTGATCATTCCCTGGACAAACCAGGAATGAGTAATGTTCTGCATGTTCGGTGCTCCCATTTATTGCCCGAAGGTTATCGGGTCTTACGTAGGCCGGATAAGCGCAGCGCCATCCGGCAATCGTGTTTTATTTATTGCCGGATGGCGACGCGGGGCGTCTTATCCGGCCTACAGATCAGGTGTCGCTATCAGCTACGTTTGCTCAGGATCTCTTTTTCATAGGCGCGAACGCTATCCAGCCACTGGCTGCCCGCTGGCGTGTCGTGGCGCTGACAATACATTTCCCAGACGGCCTGCCACGGCAGTGATTTTTGTTCTTCCAGCAGGGCCAGACGTGCGGTGTAGTCGCCGCTGGTTTCGAGCTGACGCAGTTGCTCGGTTGGTTCTAACAGCGCGCGCAGCAGGGCTTTTTTCATATTGCGGGTGCCGATAACCCATGCCGCGATGCGGTTAATGGAAGCGTCGAAGAAGTCGAGACCGATGTGTACGCGATCAAACAGGTTGTGGCGGACGATTTCGCTGGCAATAGCCTGAGTTTCATCATCCAGCAGCACCACGTGATCGCTGTCCCAGCGCACCGGACGACTGACGTGCAGCAGCAGGCGCGGTACATACAGCATGGCGGCGGAGATTTTGTCGGAAATCACTTCAGTCGGATGGAAGTGTCCCGCATCCAGGCACAGCGCGGTCTGGCGGCTGGTGGCGTAGCCCATATAGAACTCGTTGGAGCCGACGGTGTAGCTTTCAGCGCCGATGCCAAACAGCTTGCTCTCAACGGCGTCAATATGGTGTGCCGGGTCGAGTTTTTCGCTGATCACTTCGTCCAGTGCTTCCAGCAGGCGCTGGCGCGGCGCTAAACGGTCAACGGTGATATCTTTCATACCGTCCGGGATCCAGATGTTCATTACCGACGGCGTACCCAACTGTTCGCCAAAATACGCCGAAACGCGACGGCTGGCTTTGCAGTGGTCAATCCAGAACTGGCGAATGTGGTCATCGGCATGGGCCAGCGTGAAGCCGTCGGCGCTCAGCGGATGAGAAAAGCAGGACGGGTTGAAATCCAGCCCTAACTGGTTTGCTTTCGCCCACTCAACCCAGTTTTTGAAGTGTTCCGGTTTGATTTGGTCGCGGGCAACCGGCGTATCGGATTCCAGATAGATCGCATGCAGATTCAGGCGTTTTGGACCCGGTATCAGGCTCAGCGCCTGCTCCAGATCGGCACGCAGTTCGGTCGCGTTGCGCGCTTTGCCAGGATAATTGCCGGTAGCCTGAATTCCGCCAGTGAGCGAGCCTTCCGGGTTTTCGAAACCGGCGACGTCATCGCCCTGCCAGCAGTGCATGGAGACCGGCAGACGATCGAGCTGGCGTAAGGCCGCCTCGACATCAATACCTACCGCGGCGAAACGCAGTTTTGCCAGTTCCCAGGCTTGTTCAAGTTGAGTGGTCATGCGCAAAGCTCCTTTGTCTGTCGTAGTGATTGAAACTGCGCCTGGTAGTGGGCAATTTCACTTTCCGGATTGGGAATGAAGGTGGTCAGGTCGTAGTTGGCACGCACTACCTGACGGAAATCATCGACGTTGTTAAGCTCGTCCAGCGTCATCAACTGGATGCCGATGTTGCCGAGCGTGGAGGCCTCAATCGGCCCGGACATAACGCGAATACCGCAGGCATCCGCGCACAGCTGATTCAGTAACGCGTTCTGGCAACCGCCACCAACAATGTGTAATTGGCTAAACGCTGCACCACGCAGGTCCGCCAGCTCTTGCAGAATGTCGGCATACAGCAGCGCCAGGCTGTCGAAGATACAGCGCGCCAGTTCGGCGTTTTGCAGAGGAACAGGTTGGCCCGATTCACGACAGGCCGCCTGAATTTCCGCACTCATATCGTCGGGGTTGATAAAGCGATCGTCGTTCGGGTTTATCAGGAACTGGCAAGCCGGCAGCGCTTGCGTTTCGGCGATAAGCGTTGGCAGGTCGTCGATCTGACGCTCTTTTAATACGCGCTGGAGCAGCCACAGCCCCATAATATTTTTCAGTACCCGGTAGCGCCCTTCCGCGCCGCCTTCGTTGGTAATATTCGCCGTCAACGCCGCATCGTTGGTATACGGCGTTCTGCTCTCAAACCCCATCAGCGACCAGGTGCCGGAAGAGAGATACGCGCTGTTTTTATCGGCGAGCGGCGAAGCAATGACCGCGCTGGCCGTGTCGTGACTGGCAACCGCCACGACCGGAATTTGATTTTTCTGCGGGCAAATCCAGTGGCCAATGACGTTCCCCGGATGCGTCGGGCGACCAAACCAGGTTTTGTCTGCCCCGGTCCACACCAGCAGCGTGTCATCCCAGTCGTCGGTATTGATATTGACTAACTGGGTGGTGGTGGCATTGGTGTATTCCCAGTTCATTTCACCGGTCAGGCGAAAACTGAAGTAGTCGGGGATCAGCAGGGCATGCGCCACCTGCGGGAGCAATTCTGGTTGCTGTTCAACCAGCGCGCGCAACTGATACAGGGTGTTAAAGGGGAGAAATTGAATACCGCTACGCCGGTAAATCTCGTTTTTACCCGGTTGCACCATCGCCTGCGACATAATGCCTGTCGTGCGATTATCACGGTAAGAGATCGGCAGACCGACGCGCTGACCGGCGTTATCGACCAGCACGTAATCCACACCCCAGGTATCAATGCCGATGCTGTCTATCAGAATGCCTTCATCGCAGACTTTCTTCAGACCCAGACGAATGTCGTTTTCCAGGCTGTCGATGTCCCAGGTGTCAAAACCGTCCGTTTTTTGTAGGCAGTTAACGAAGCGGTGGATTTCACGCAGCGTCAGGGTGCGGTGTTCACTGTCGTAACGCGCCAGCATTACGCGCCCGCTGGATGCGCCGAGATCGACAGCGACACAATGGCGAAAAGTCATAGCGAGGTCCTTCTGAGTTTTATTGCACTCAGTCTAAGAACCCCCGATAAGACGTACCTTCTTAACAGTGACAGGCACAATTAGCGGCTGGCAACATGGCAAAGGTGAACGTGATGATGTTCACAGTTTCTACTCATGGGGCGGATTCGGGCAGATGTGACGCCTTCCGCAATTCCCGATCTTTCCCACCGTATCTTGAAGAATTGACCATGTTTACGCACTTTGGCGTCAAAAATTTAAGGTGAGGGTAGTAACCCTTAATTACTATTCAGCCATATTCGCTAAACAGGGGGAGCCGTCATGACTGTACTGCATTGCGTAGACTTTTTTCCGACAGGTAAAGCGCCAGTGGCTATTGAACCGCGGCTTCCTCAACCCGCGTTTCCTGAACATCATCATGATTTTCATGAAATTGTGGTGGTCGAGCATGGTACGGGGATCCACGTGTTCAACGGGCAACCGTATGCCATCAGCGGTGGTACGGTGTGTTTCGTCCGCGATCATGACCGGCATTTATATGAACATACTGACAATTTGTGTCTGACCAATGTCCTGTATCGCTCCCCGGATGCGTTTCAATTTTTAGCCGGGCTGAATCAGCTTTTACCTCAGGAACAGAATGGGCAGTATCCATCCCATTGGCGGGTAAACCAGGGGGTATTACAGCAGGTCCGACAGTTGGTGGGGCAAATGGAAGCGCTCGGTGAAGGAATGGATACGCCGACGGCGGCAAATCGTGAAATTCTGTTTATGCAGCTACTGGTCGTGTTGCGTAAAAGCAGCCTGATGGCAGCGGCAACCGATAACGACGCGCGGCTTAACCTTCTGATGGCGTGGCTGGAAGATAACTTTGCTGACGAGGTGTGTTGGGAGGCGCTGGCCGAAAAGTTTTCGCTCTCTTTGCGTACACTGCACCGCCAGCTTAAACAACAAACGGGATTGACGCCCCAGCGCTACCTTAACCGCCTGAGGCTTATTAAAGCGAGACATCTGCTTCGTCATAGTGAGGACAGCGTGACGGATATCGCGTATCTCTGCGGTTTCGGCGACAGTAATCACTTTTCGACGCTTTTTCGCCGGGAGTTTAATTGGTCGCCACGCGATATTCGTCAGGGGCGCGATCTCATTGCGGGAAGCAGCCTGCAGTAACGCGAAAGCTATCAACGTTTTTTACCGCCGAATCTCAGATAATCATGTTCCTTAACGCCGGATGGCAGGGAATATTGTGATGGCGAATCAGCTAATCCTTCTGACATCAGACTTTTTCGCGCATGAACAGCAGGCTGTCGCCGTGGCTGACCGTTATCCGCAGGATGTCTTTGCGGAACATACCCATGAATTTTGCGAGCTGGTCCTGGTCTGGCGCGGCAATGGTCTGCATGTTCTTAACGATCGTCCGTACCGGATAACCCGTGGCGATCTGTTTTACATTCGCGCTGAAGACAAACATTCCTACACTTCCGTAAATGACCTAGTTTTGCAAAATATCATCTACTGCCCGGAGCGGTTAACGCTGAATGTTGACTGGGAAGGGGCGATCCCCGGATTTAACGGTACGCCACGGCAGCCGCACTGGCGACTCGGCAGCGTTGGCATGACTCAGGCCAGGCAGGTGATAAGCCAGCTTGAGCATGAAAGCAATCAACGCGATGCGCAGGCTTTTAACATGGCGGAACTGCTGTTCGGGCAACTGGTGACCCTCCTTAAACGCCATCGTTATGCGACAGATACGCTCCCGGCAACGTCGAGTGAAACGCTGTTGGATAAACTCATTACCGCATTAGCCGGGAGTCATGAGCATGCTTTCGAACTGGATAAATTTTGCGAGCGCGAACAGTGCAGCGAACGCGTTTTGCGCCAGCAGTTTCGCAGCCAGACCGGGATGACCATCAACCAGTATCTCCGCCAGGTGCGGGTTTGCCATGCTCAGTATCTGCTCAAGCACAGCCGGTTAATGATTAGTGAGATTTCCATGCGCTGTGGCTTTGAGGACAGTAACTACTTTTCGGTGGTGTTTACGCGGGAAACCGGGATGACGCCGAGCCAGTGGCGTCATCTGGCTGAGTGAGTAACCATGATTACGTCGGATATCAAGATGATAAAATCTGACAGCGATCCCTCCAAAAATTGAAAATTTCGCGATGGCTCACTTCTGTAAATAAAGCCTAAAATAGGAATAACGACCATTATCAGGAGAGAATGATGAGCGTATGTTGAAATAATTTACCAGAAATTATTGGGCGTTAAACAATGCGGGCTTCTGACTATTTAAGAATGAAATTTCAAAATGACAGGCGGCTGGCGCTAACCACTCAGAATGCGGTTGGTGGAGTTTTGCAGTCAGCCCGGGGAGTTGCTTCAGATATATATTCGGGTATGGAGCGAGCTAGTTGGTATTCATCATGCTTTATACCGCAATACAATGATGTTTGTCAGGAGTTAAAGACTGAAGAAATAAGAACACTCTATTCCATAGAGTCTATATATAGATATCGTGATGTAATTGCATATATGCTCTATTTGTACTTCAAAATGATAAGTGATGATGTTGATGAAGGTAATCCAGAAGGTTCGGCGCGTCAGTTAATCAGAAAAATGTCAGCAATAGCCTCTCATATGAATATTGCAGGAGGGACCAGGTACGCTTTTGCTTCCGCGGCTTCTCTTGCGTTGTCTCAGTCTGGTTTCATGTCTAAAATCATTGTTGAACGTCTATCTGCAAAGCTACCACAAGCAGTATTCGTGCTTCAGTTTTTCGGCGTTCAACAAAAGTGTGCGCTTGCTGCCCGTCATCTAAAAGCAGTGGATTCAGATTATTATTGGATTTTATATCAGGCAAAGCTTGAAATGCTTTATTATTTTGTCGAACCAGCAATTTCCAAAATGATTAGCAGAGCAAAGTCTCAACTCTTCTCAAATCTTGATGACTTAGCTGATTTTTTACAGGGGGATTTTAGTGTTTAAGAGTTTGATAACACTTTTATTAGAAGGTGTAGTGTTTCCAGTTCTGGTAATAGGCTTTGGTTTATTATGGCTTCATCTGTTCCCTAAATATTGTTTATTGCTAACATTAATTACACTTATTATTCTGATGTGGTTGTTTCCCCGATTGACTTCACGGTTCACCAAGTTTAAATAAAAGGAGTTTAAATGTCTAACCCAGCTTATTTGTGGCTAACAGATGAAAATGGTTCTCCTATGTCAGGCTCATCTCTGGTTGTCGGACGTGTCGGAGCTATTGAAATAAAGTCACTGACTCACAACATCAATATCCCGGTTGATAGTAATACAGGGCGCCTAACGGGTACGCGAATTCATGCACCCATCATGTTTCAAAAAGAATTCGACCGGGTTACACCTTTTTTGTACAGAGATTAAGTACCGGAGCTACGCTCAAATCAGCGACGATCAAAATGTACTCAATTAATGAAGCAGGGATTGAAAAGGAATATTTCAACATCATTCTTCACAACGTAAAGCTTACGTCCATCACGCCTGATTTGTATCCCGGCTCATCAACAGGTACACATCTTGAAACGGTACTGCTTCGCTACGAGAAAATCACCTGGAAGCATTGCGATGGTAATATCATCTATACCGATGAATGGAATCACCGTACTACCTATTAAAAAATTAATCTGGCAAATAAAAATTTGTGTGTATCAAACTAACGATAGATGACGCCGAGCCAGTGGCGTCATCTCAGTACCCAGCATGCTTAGCTGGCCATTCCCAGACCAACAATGTTTGCCGCGACAATAATTACCACGCAGCCAAGACTCAGTACGCTGACCGGACGTCGACCCGCATTTTTCCACTCTTTCAATACCAGACCAACAATCCCGCCGCACAGGACATAGAAACTCATGTGCAGCATCCAGCTTACATAGTCATACTGTGCCGGAATACGCGCGTGACCCCAGGCGTAGAAGAAAAATTGCAGATACCACATCAAGCCACCGAGCGCGGAGAGTAGCACGTTGCTGATGATCAGCGGTTTTGCCAGCGAGAAGTCGGCTTTTATCGACAAGTTCTTCACTTTTGCCAGACGAATAAAGCAAAAACCCAGGTTAACCAGCGCACCACCGCCCATGATAACCACATAGCTGGGCAGAGCGACATACAGCGGGTCCACACCCAATGCGGCGGCGGCATCGTGCATCGGTTTCGCGGCGTTCATCGCAAATGACATCCCCGCGGAGAAAATGCCGCACATGACCGCCAGAACCAACCCTTTTTTCAGGTTGAACTCTTCGGCTTTGATGCCCATTTTGCGTTCTTTTAATTGACCCGCACGGGTAACAATGCCCACGCCAATCAGTGCGACCAACACGCCAAGCAGCGTCATGCGTCCGCCGGAGGTGTTGATCAGCACATCAAAGTTGCCGTTGATAATCGGGGTCATCAGCGTGCCGACAATCAGCGTAATACCTATCGCAATGCCGATACCCATCGACATACCGAGATAGCGCATGGTCAGGCCATAGTTAATGTTGCCAATCCCCCACATCGCCCCGAAAAGAAATACCGGGGCTAGTGTGGAAAGGCTGAAGGAGCTGAAGTAGGCCCAGAAATTGGGAAGTAACATAGAGCTGATAGTCCACGGAAGGATAAGCCAGGAGACGATCCCGCCTACCGACCACATCGTTTCCCATGACCAATGTTTGACCTGCTTGAACGGGGCATAGAAACAAGCTGCACTGGCTGCGCCTATCAAATGCCAAAAGATACCCATCGTAATCGCGTTACTCATGACTTAATCCTCGTTATTTTTTATCGTCGGTAATGACCCCTCCGACCTGACGAGTTTAAAAATTACGCAGGGTATTAACCTTTTAACGCTTGCCGCCATTTTGCGCATGTTGGCAATCATCACGTTAAGTGGGTGATTCGGTTCACATCTTTTACAATAAACTGATCGATTAAAACCTTGTAAAAAGTACGGCATTGATAATCATTTTCAATATCATTTAATTAACTATAATGACCCAACTGCTTACGCGGCGTTAACACTGGCCGCCCGACAACACTGGAGATGATTATGAGTTATACACTGCCATCCCTGCCGTACGCTTATGATGCCCTTGAACCGCACTTCGATAAGCAGACGATGGAAATTCACCATACCAAACACCACCAGACTTACGTAAACAACGCAAACGCTGCGCTGGAAAGTCTGCCTGAATTCGCCAGCCTGTCGGCTGAAGAGCTGATCACCAAACTGGATCAACTGCCAGCGGACAAGAAAACCGTACTGCGTAACAACGCCGGCGGCCACGCTAACCACAGCCTGTTCTGGAAAGGCCTGAAAACCGGCACTACGCTGCAGGGCGATCTGAAAGCGGCTATCGAACGTGACTTCGGCTCTGTTGACAACTTCAAAGCTGAATTTGAAAAAGCAGCGGCCACCCGTTTCGGCTCCGGCTGGGCGTGGCTGGTTCTGCAAGGTGACAAACTGGCTGTTGTTTCCACCGCTAACCAGGATTCCCCGCTGATGGGTGAAGCCATTTCTGGCGCTTCTGGCTTCCCTATCGTCGGTCTGGACGTTTGGGAACACGCTTACTACCTGAAATTCCAGAACCGTCGTCCGGACTACATTAAAGAGTTCTGGAACGTGGTGAACTGGGACGAAGCAGCAGCGCGTTTCGCCGCTAAAAAATAAGTTCTACGCTTAAATAATGCCCCTGCAAGCGCTGCTTGTGGGGGCTTTTTTGTGATCAAAATCAACATGGGAACGATGATCCATTTAAATTGAAACAATGTTTTATTGTGCGGGTGGGATCACTTTTATAATTCCTCTGAATGTCTATCTTCTGTTCATCAAGACGGGCGCATCTCAAAAGCAAGATGCAATCGCCCATAAAAATTGCCCCATTTTTATGTCTACAGGTGATGGAAATGCAGATCAAACGAACGATAGAGAGAATCCCTGGCGGGATGATGCTGGTGCCGCTTTTCCTCGGCGCGTTATGTCACACCTTTTCACCCGGCGCCGGGAAATATTTCGGCTCATTTACCAACGGTATGATCACCGGTACGGTGCCTATTCTGGCGGTCTGGTTTTTTTGTATGGGCGCGTCGATTAAGCTAAGTGCAACCGGCACCGTGCTGCGTAAATCCGGCACGCTGGTCATCACCAAAATTTTTGTGGCGTGGGTGGTGGCGGCAATTGCCTCACGCATTCTGCCGGAACACGGTGTGGAAGTCGGGTTCTTCGCCGGGTTGTCCACGTTGGCGCTGGTGGCCGCCATGGATATGACTAACGGTGGGCTGTACGCCTCGATTATGCAGCAGTATGGCACCAAAGAAGAGGCCGGGGCATTTGTCCTGATGTCTCTGGAATCAGGCCCGCTGATGACCATGGTTATTCTGGGAACCGCCGGGATTGCTTCGTTTGAACCGCACGTGTTTGTGGGGGCTGTATTACCATTCCTGATTGGCTTTGCGCTGGGTAATCTGGACCCTGAACTGCGGGAGTTCTTCAGCAAAGCGGTGCAGACGCTGATCCCGTTCTTCGCCTTCGCGCTGGGTAACACCATTGATTTGAGCGTGATTGCTCAGACCGGCGTGCTGGGGATTCTGCTGGGCGTGGCGGTGATTATCATCACCGGGATCCCATTGATTATCGCCGATAAACTGATTGGCGGCGGCGATGGAACGGCGGGGATTGCCGCTTCCAGCTCAGCGGGTGCGGCGGTTGCCACGCCGGTACTGATTGCTGAAATGGTTCCGGCATTTAAACCGATGGCGCCAGCGGCAACCTCTCTGGTGGCGACCTCGGTGATTGTGACCTCCATTCTGGTACCGATTATCACGTCCATCTGGTCGAAAAAGGTCAAAGCCAGGGCGGCGGAAATTGATCTTCGTGGTACCGTGAAGTAAGCCTCTTTTGCCGGATGGTCTGCGCCATCCGGCTTAGTCAGTTAACCTTTGACGACGAACACCTCATCAATAGTCCGACATTCCCCCTCATTCAACTCTCCGCCAGCATTACGTGACACGCCGGTGCAGTAGCCAAACTTACGCGATACCACGGTTTTGATGGTGGTGACAAAATCTTCGCCAATGGCGTAGATGGACATATAGGTGCCAATCTGGTCCTGAATATCGCGAAGCGTCGCCAGGTCGCCCTGCTTAAACGCCTCCCGCGCGCTGACAAACAGTTCCGGCATAACGTTGTTCAACCCTGAAATAATCCCCGCCCCGCCTGCCAGCAGGTTAGGAATGTAGTATTCGTCATAACCGGACAGTACGGCAAAATCTTCCCGCACGGCGCGCGTTGTCTGAATCATACTGCGGGTATGTGACTGACAGTCGACGGTATCTTTGATGCCGGCGAAATTTGGGAACTCGGCAGCGAGAGTGGCAACCAGCTCCGGCGTTAAATCACAGCCGGTACGCGCCGGGAAATTATAGGCAAACCATTTACCGCTGAGTTTCTGTCCCAACTGGCGGAAGTAGCTCAGCAGCTGTTTCGCCGTTTGTCCGTAGTAGTAAGGCGGCAGGATCATCACGGCATCATAACCTGCGCGATACGCTTCCTGCGCCATCAACAGAACATCATTCTGGCAGGTGGATGAGACGTTGGCGACCATCTTCAGCGAGCTCATAGCCCGGGCTTCACGGATCAGCAGCAGTCGTTCTTCGAGCGTAAAAGAAGCAAACTCCCCGATGCTGCCCATCAGCAAAATCACGTCGATTTTGGCCTCGGTTAAACGTTTGAGATGCTGGCTCAGACCGTTGAGATCGATCTTGCCGTCATTATCCATTGGCGTAATGGAAGGGCACCAGACGCCAGCAAATTGCGATTGACCAGTCACGTAGTCGACTCCTTATTTGAAATGATGTTTCAAAACCAGCTTACATTGATAGCATGTGTCCCTAAGCTTCATGTGAACCGTGCTCTCATTTTGAGCGACTGGGATAAAATAAATATGGTGTAATGGGGGAAATTTATCGGGAGAGGGAACAGATGCGATATCCGGTCGATGTTTTTACAGGCAAGATTCGGGACTACACGGGAAGCCGTCCCAGCGCGATTGCTAAAGTTCAGGTCGATGGTGAGCTGATGCTGACCGAACTGGGCCTGACGGGGGATGAACAGGCGGAAACGAAAATTCACGGTGGGCCGGATCGTGCGCTGTGCCACTATCCGCGTGAACACTATCAGCACTGGAGACAAGAGTTTCCGGAGCAGGCGGAGTTATTTGTCGCGCCCGCTTTTGGCGAAAACCTCTCCACTGAGGGGCTGATGGAAGAGAATGTGTATATTGGCGACATTTTCCAGTGGGGAGACGCGCTGATTCAGGTCACCCAGCCGCGCTCGCCGTGCTTTAAGCTGAATTTCCATTTTGGCATTAGTGATATGGCCAGCCAGATGCAGAATGCGGGCAAGACGGGCTGGCTATGCAGCGTCATCGCTCCCGGTCAGGTTTCGACGGACGCGCCGTTGATCCTGGCGTCACGCGTCAGCGACGTCAGCGTGCGCGAGGCGATTGCCATTGCCTGGCATATGCCGTTTGATGACTCGCAGTATCGCCGTTTACTGTCGGCTGCCGGGTTATCGAAGAGCTGGACCAGAACGATGCAAAAGCGCCGTTTAAGCGGCAAGATCGAAGATAATTCCCGCCGTTTGTGGGGGAAATAACGCTCACCTTAAGCTTGCGATTAAATCAGGTGTCGCCACCTGATTTATCGTCCTCATGGTTCATCTCCTCACGTACTAAAACCTGCCTGTCGCGCCATGTGTCCAGGCCATTCTTGATACCTGGCCCACAAAAAGAAACGATGCGTTGAAAAAAAACTTGAGTATTTCGTGCACTCAAATATCTTAGCTTCAAATTGGTTTAAACCAGATTGAGTGAGATGAAAAAGAAAAACAATGTTGATGTGCTCAGAGAGCGCTTTGAAAGCTGGTTAAACGAGAATAATTTGCCAGCGGGCTCCAAATTGCCTTCGGAGAGAGAGCTATGTGAGCTGCTGGATGCAAAGCGCATGACCTTACGTCAGGTTCTGATCGAGCTGGAGATTGATGCACGTATTTTCCGCAAGAACCGTAGCGGGTGGTTTATTTCATCGAAGCGATTCATTTATAACCCGAAATCACTTTCCAGCTTCAATGCCGAGGCCTGTGCCCAGGGGCGTAAACCTTTTTGGGATTATTTGACCAAGGAAACGATTGAGACGGTTCCGCACCATGTTGAGGATGTTTTTCTCTCCTCCGGCGATCGCTATTTAGTTACCGGCTGGTGTGGTCTTGATTCGCATAAAGTGTTTTATCATGAATCCTATATTGATGCCGATGTTGCGCCAGGATTCATAAACAAACTTGGCAATCAGTCTTTTGCCAGCGTCTGGGAAGATGCGTTCGGTCATGTATTAAATATCAAAGAAATGATTTTTAAACCGGTCAACATGCCGGAAGTGGCCTGTAAAGAACTGGGCGTTGCGCCAAATACTTATGGAATTTTAGTAGAAAAACATCGGGCAACCCGAGATAAAAAAGTGGTTCAGGTTGATTTTGAATACTGGCGACTTGAATCAGTGGAACTTGTTATTCGTGATGAATGAGAAAACTATGGGAAAATATAACCATGAACTTCTCGCTGAACGCGCGAGAAATATACCGCTGTACCTACATGCTTATGCCTTTCATCTGAATA
>NZ_JAHLQZ010000103.1:0-14058 GCF_018919505.1 Citrobacter sp. S55_ASV_140 | reverse complement strand
GGACATTGCCCAGACTCTTTTTTGTTTACAGCATGATGTATTACATCAGCGGTGCCGCTAACTGCACAATGCTGATCAGCGGTTGCGGCCAGATACCCAGCACCAGCACCAACAGAGCAGAAATCAGCACCACGATCCCGCCCGCGCTGTACTGCCAGTTAGACGGCGCATCGCGGTTCAGCTGTTGCGGCGCGCTCAGGTACAAGCTCACGGCAACACGCAGGTAGTAGTACAAACCAATCGCGGAACCGACCACCACGGCAGCAACCAGCCACCACAGGTTAGCCTGCACACCGACCGCCAGCACGTAGAACTTACCGATAAAGCCCAGCGTCATCGGGATACCCGCCAGAGACAGCATCATTACCGTCATCACTGCCGCGAGGATCGGGCGATGCCAGAACAGACCACGGTAGGAGAACAGAGAATCGGCATCCGGGCCACGGTACGGGCTGGACATCAGGCTGACCACACCGAACGCGCCGAGGCTGCTGAACAGGTAACCGGCCAGGTAAACGCCAACCGCTTCCATCGACATCTCGCCGCTCTGCAGGACAATCAACGCCACCAGCAGATAGCCGAGGTGAGAGATGGAGGAGTAACCGAGCAGACGCTTGATGTTGGTCTGGCTCAGCGCCATCAGGTTACCGAAGATGATGGAAGCAAAGGCGATCACGCCCAGCACGGTACGTACCGCTTCGCTGTCGCCAACCGGCGCATACAGGAACAGACGCATCACTACGCCGAAGATAGCGATTTTGCTCGCCGTCGCCAGGAAGGTGGAAACCGGAGCCGGAGCGCCCTGGTATACGTCTGGCGTCCACAGGTGGAACGGAACCAGCGAGAGTTTAAAGCCGAGGCCAACAATCATCAGACCGAAGCCCGCCAGCAGCAGCGGTTCGTGCAGCATGCCGTCGCCAAGGCTCTTACCGAGCGCTACAAACGACAGGTTGCCAGACTGCGCGTACACCAGCGCCATACCGAACAGCAGGAAGGAAGACGCTGCGGCAGACAGAATGGTGTATTTGATACTGGCTTCCAGAGAACGTTTCTGACGGAACGCATAGCCAACCAGACCAAACAGCGGCAGAGAAATCAGTTCGATACCGAGGAACAGCGCCGCCAGATGGTTAGCATTTGCCAGCAGAATACCGCCGAGTGCAGCAATCAGCACCAGCAGGTAGAACTCTTCCCGGTTGTCGTCGTAACCTTCCAGCCACGGGTAAGCAAAGGTACAGGTGGCAAGACTTGCCAGCAGCACCAGCCCGGTATAGAGCATGGCGAAACCGTCAACCCGCATCAGCGGGGTGACGTCCATGGCGCCCGCCTGGCCAACAAACCAGAGCGAAACCAACGCGGCGTTAAGCCCAATGACCGACAGCGTGGCATTGAGGAAGTGATTGCGTCGCCACGCAATGGAGAGCATCACAACCACCACCGTCAAGCCGACGATCAGCAGCGGTAGCAGCGCAATCAGGTGTTGTGGAGTTATTGTCATGGCGATTTACGGCCTTGTAGTAGTAACGGAATTAACAAACCACTGCTGGATGTTGCTCATCGCAGAATGCGAGGTATCCAGAATCGGCTGCGGATAGAAGCCAAGCAGTACCAGAAGCACGACCAGCAACAGGATGATAAACAGCTCACGCAGCGACATCCCTGGCAGTTCTACACTGGCAATCTGGCTCTTCGCCTTACCAAAGTAAGCGCGATGCAGCATCGCCAGCGAGTATACAGAGGCAAACACCAGACCAAAGGTCGAGATCACGGTAATAACCGGAACCACCTGGTAGCTGCCGAACAGAATCATAAATTCGCCAACGAAGTTACCTGTACCCGGCATACCCAGCGTACAGACTGCGAAGAACATGGACAGCGCAGGCAACCATTTCATTTTGCCCCACAAACCACCCATCATGCGCATGTCACGCGTGTGCAGACGTTCGTACAGCTGACCACACAGGATGAACAGACCGGCTGCGGACAGACCGTGCGCAATCATCTGAATTACCGCGCCCTGGTAGGCCAGTTGGCTGCCGGTGTAGATAGCAATCAGCACGAAGCCCATGTGGGATACGGAGGTATAGGCAATCAGACGTTTGATGTCGTACTGATTAAAGGCCATCCACGCGCCGTAGAAGATACCAATTACGCCAAGCCACATGGCGATAGGCGCAAACTCCGCCGACGCGTTCGGGAACAGCGGCAGAGAGAAACGCAGCAGACCGTAGGCTGCGGTTTTCAGCAAGATCCCCGCCAGGTCAACGGAACCTGCGGTCGGAGCCTGGGAGTGCGCGTCCGGCAACCAGCCATGCAGCGGAACCACTGGCATTTTCACCGCAAAGGCGATGAAGAAGCCCAGCATCAGCAGGTATTCCACGCCATGAGACATCGGGGTATTCAGCAGCTCTTCATAGTTGAAGGTCCACACGCCGGTCGCTTTGTAGTGCACAAACACCAGCGCCAGGATGGCAATCAACATCACCAGACCACTCGCCTGGGTATAAATGAAGAACTTGGTCGCCGCCGTGATACGCGTTTTCCCGTCAGAGGCTTTATGCCCCCACAGCGCGATCAGGAAGTACATCGGCACCAGCATCATTTCCCAGAAGAAGAAGAACAGGAACATGTCGATGGCCAGGAACACGCCGATCACGCCGCCTAAGATCCACATCAGGTTCAGGTGGAAGAAGCCCTGGTATTTTTCGATTTCATTCCAGGAGCAAAGGACCGCCAGAACGCCGAGCAGACCGGTCAGCACTACCATCAGCAGCGACAAGCCGTCGATTGCTAAATGGATAGAGATGCCAAAACGTGGGATCCACGGCAGGACAAACTCAGACTGCCACTGCGGAATACCCGCAGATTGCGTCAGTGAATAGCCGCCCTGCAACCACAGTTGCAGGCCAAGCGCCAGCGTCAGTCCCATGGTAATCAGCGCGATCCAGCGCGGCACCTTCACGCCAAAGCGTTCGGTCTGCCAGCACAGGAAGCCACCGATGAAAGGGATTAATATCAACCAAGGTAATAACATGGTGATCTTTGTTCCTTGTTTAAGTCCCGTTCAGGCTATCTCACTCGTCATAGCGAACCCCGGCTGTGCTCGCAACCCTCACGTACTTCAGTACGCTCCGGTTGCTGTGCGCAGGCGGTGTCCACTCTGACTTCGCCGATAACGCCTGTCCTTTTGGACCTGATTTTCAACGAATTTTAAAAATTCTCTTTGGGTTTGTTGTGTCGGGCACAATACCAACCCTCAAACTCAACGCAGTACCATCAACAGTGCCAGCACAACGACGGCGCCAATGCTCATCGATGCCACATACCAGCGCAGATAACCGTTCTCGCTTAACAGCAGGCCTTTACCTGCAAAGCGGGAAAGGACAGCCGGAATGTTCATCATTGAGTTCAGCGGGTCGCGTTTCAGCAGCCAGGCAATGCCCAGGAACGGCTTCACGAATACTTTGTCGTACAACCAGTCAAAGCCCCAGGCGTTATACCACCAGGTACCCAGCAGACGGCCCGGCGCACTATTGGCAATCGACGTCACAAGCGTACGTTTACCCAGCCACAGCCATGCTGCGATCAGGATGCCCGCAATCGCGACGATACCAGAGGTAATTTCCAGCGTCATGACGCGACCATGCTCAAGTTCGGTCGTTGCAGGCAGCACTCCCTGCAGCGGCGGTACGATCAGCGCGCCAACAAAGGTGGACAGGATCATCAGCACAATCAGCGGCAGATGATGGGTAATCCCCTTCCCGGCGTGAGCGTGAATTTGTTCTTTACCGTGGAATACGATGAAAATCATTCGGAAGGTGTACAGCGAGGTCATAAACGCACCGACCAGTCCTGCAACCATCAGATTGATATGACCGTTCGCCATCGCACCGGCCAGAATCTCATCCTTACTGAAGAAGCCTGCGGTAATCAGCGGCAGAGCCGACAGCGCCGCGCCGCCCACCAGGAAGCAGAGATACACCAGCGGAATAGATTTACGCAGGCCGCCCATCTTGAAGATGTTCTGTTCGTGATGACAGGCCAGGATAACCGAGCCGGACGCCAGGAACAGCAGCGCTTTAAAGAAGGCGTGCGTCATCAAGTGGAAAATCGCTGCATCCCATGCCTGAACGCCGAGCGCCAGGAACATGTAGCCAATCTGGCTCATGGTGGAGTAAGCGAGAACGCGTTTGATGTCGGTCTGTACCAGCGCGGCAAAACCTGCCAGCACCAGCGTGATCGCACCGATAATCCCCACCAGATGCAGGATTTCCGGGGTCATCAGGAACAGACCATGGGTACGTGCAATCAGGTAGACACCAGCGGTAACCATCGTCGCGGCGTGGATCAGCGCGGAGACAGGCGTCGGGCCGGCCATCGCGTCAGCAAGCCAGGTCTGCAACGGCAGCTGTGCGGATTTACCTACCGCACCACCCAGCAGCATCAGGGTCGCCCACATCAGCATGTTGTTGCCGTCGGCAAAGTGCGCAGGCGCCAGTTCAACCATTTCGCGGAAGTTCAGCGTGCCCAGCTCGTTGTAGAGGATGAACAGCGCGAAGGCGAGGAACACGTCACCGACACGGGTCACCACGAAGGCTTTCATTGCCGCAGCGCCATTCTTCGGATCGCTGTAGTAGAAACCGATCAGCAGATAGGAACACAGGCCCACGCCTTCCCAACCGAGATACATCAGCAGCAGGTTATCCGCCAGTACCAGAACCACCATGCTGGCGATAAACAGGTTGGTGTAAGCGAAGAAACGAGAGTAGCCCTCTTCTCCACGCATATACCAGGAGGCGAACATGTGGATCAGGAAACCGACGCCGGTCACCACGCTGAGCATAGTCAGCGACAGACCATCCAGCACCAGGTTAAAGCCGATGTTGAAGTCACCGACAGACATCCACGTCCACAGCGGCTGACTGTAGGCTTGTTGACCATTAGCAAAGAAGTCAACGCCAACAAACGCCGTCACCAGCGCAGCCAGGCCAATAGAGCCAACGCCCACGGTAGCGGACAGATTTTCTGACCAACGACCGCGAGAGAACGCCAGTAATACAAAGCCAATAAATGGCAGAATAATGGTTAAGGCAAGCATGTTCATCCACGCATCTCACTTACTGAATCGATGTTCAGGTTCTGGCGACGGCGATGAAGTTGCAGCAACAGCGCAAGTCCAATGCTCGCTTCCGCAGCCGCGAGGCTGATGGCGAGAATGTACATCACCTGACCATCGGTCTGGCCCCAGTAGCTTCCGGCGACCACAAAGGCCAGCGCGGAGGCGTTAATCATGATTTCCAGCCCAATCAGCATAAACAGCAGATTGCGGCGGATAACCAGACCGGTTAAGCCCAGCACGAATAAGACAGCCGCGAGGATCAGTCCATGTTGTAAGGGGATCATGCGTGCTCCTCCGTTTTTCTTTTCGCACGGTCATCGGTGCGATTGCTCAGTACTTCACCTGAACGCTCTTCGCGACCCACGTGGAAGGCCACAACCAGGCCCGCCAGCAGCAGCATCGAAGCCAGTTCGACCGCCAGTACATACGGTCCGAACAGGGAAATACCGACCGCTTTCGCGCTAATTGGCGTACCGTCGATGCCCTGATCGTTAACGCCCAGAATGGCGTACACAATCACGACCAGCATGATGGCCGACAGAATCGCCGGACCAATCCACACCTGTGGTTTCAGCCATTGGCGTTCCTGTTCAATTTCAGAACCACCGAGGTTGAGCATCATTACCACGAACACGAACAGCACCATGATGGCGCCCGCGTAGACGATAATTTCCAGCGCACCGGCGAAGTAAGCGCCTAACGAGAAGAACACCCCAGAAATCGCCAGCAGCGAAATAATCAGATACAGCAGTGCGTGTACCGGATTGGTGTGGGTGATCACCCGCAAGGTTGCGAGAATGGCTATCAGGCCACAGATATAAAAAGCGAACTCCATTGCCCCTCTCCTTACGGTAACAGGCTCTTGACGTCGATAGGCTTGGCTTCGTTCTCTGCTTCGCCCTTATCTTTGCCGTCGATTGCCATACCTGCCATCCGGTAGAAGTTATATTCCGGGTATTTGCCCGGACCGGAGATCAGCAGATCCTCTTTCTCGTAAACCAGGTCCTGGCGCTTGTACTCACCCAGCTCGAAATCTGGAGTCAGCTGAATAGCCGTTGTCGGACAGGCTTCTTCACACAGGCCGCAGAAAATGCAGCGTGAGAAGTTAATGCGGAAAAACTCCGGATACCAGCGGCCGTCTTTGGTCTCTGCTTTTTGCAGAGAGATACAGCCTACCGGACATGCTACCGCGCACAGGTTACAGGCAACGCAGCGCTCTTCACCGTCCGGGTCGCGGGTCAAAACGATACGACCACGAAAACGGGGCGGGAGATAGACCGGCTCTTCCGGGTACATCTGCGTTTCGCGTTTCGCGAACGCATGCAGGCCGATCATCCAGATACTGCGTACCTGGGTGCCGAAACCTACGAACAATTCTTTTAAGGTCATGGTCTTTGTGTCCCTTATTGCGCCTGCCACAGAATGACAGCCGCCGTTACCAACAAGTTGACGAGCGTCAGCGGCAGACAGACTTTCCAGCCGAAGGACATTACCTGGTCATAACGAGGACGCGGTAACGACGCACGAATCAAAATGAACATCATCATGAAGAACGCGGTTTTCAGCGCGAACCAGACGAATGGCGGTAAGAACGGGCCATGCCAGCCACCGAAGAACAGGGTAACCATCAGTGCAGAAATGGTGACGATACCGATGTACTCGCCCACGAAGAACAGACCGAATTTCATACCGGAATATTCAATGTGGTAACCGTCGGCCAGTTCCTGTTCGGCTTCTGGCTGGTCAAACGGGTGACGGTGACATACCGCCACGCCCGCGATGGCAAAGGTGACAAAACCAAAGAACTGCGGAATAACGTTCCAGATATCAGCCTGGTTATTGACAATGTCGGTCATGTTGAATGAACCGGCTTGCGCCACCACGCCCATCAGGGACAGTCCGAGGAACACTTCGTAGCTCAGCGTCTGCGCAGAAGCACGCATCGCCCCCAGCAGCGAGTATTTGTTGTTGCTCGACCAACCAGCGAACAGTACCGCGTATACCGCGAGACCTGCCATCATCAGGAAGAACAGGATGCCGATGTTCAGGTCAGCAACGACCCAGTTTGGGCTCACCGGCACGATGGCGAAAGCCAGCAGCAGCGAGGTAAAGGCGATCATCGGCGCCAGGGTAAAGATGACGCGATCCGAAAATTTCGGGATCCAGTCTTCTTTAAAGAACATCTTGATCATGTCCGCAACCAGCTGGAGCGAACCGCCCCAGCCAACACGGTTCGGCCCGTAACGGTTCTGGAACAGACCCAGCAGACGACGTTCGCCAAAGCTCATGAATGCCCCGCAGGTGACCACCACCAGCAGAATCACCACCGCTTTGAGAATGCTCAGCAGGATCTCAATCAGATCGGGTGTAATCCAACTCATTGCTGTGCCTCCTGCAGATCCTCAAGACGCGCGCCTGCCAGAACCGGCGCGATGCCAGGCATACCCATCGGTAAACCAACCTGCCCTGCCGTTAATCCTTCAGCGATTTCAACCGGCAGCGTGACCGTATTGCCATCGTAGCTGAAAGAAACACGGGTACCGGCATTAACACCCAACTTCGCGGCGTCTGCCGGGTTAAGTTTGATGTACGGCTGCGGCATACGAGTCTGGAAGACCGGCGCACGCTGGGACAATTCGTCGCTACCAAACAGATGGTAGTACGGCGCGATACGCCACTGACCATCCTGAGCTTCGAAGCTCGCCGGAACGGTAGTGAAGTAATCCATACCGCCCGCAGAGGCTTCAATCAGACGCACGCCCGGATCGCCATGACGCAGTTTACCGCCCACTTCATCCTGGAACTTGTTCCACGCCTGTGGGGAGTTCCAGCCCGGAGCCCAGGCAAACGGAATTTGTGAACGCGGCGCAGACGGCTGGTTGTTCCCTTCCATCGAGAAGGCGAACATGGTGTCTTTATCCTGCGGCTGACGAGGTTCATGGACGCTGATGTTAGCCCGCATCGCGGTACGACCGCTGTAGCGGTGCGGCTCACGCGCCAGTTTCTGTCCACGGATACGGAAGCTTGCATCCGGCGCGGCATCTTTGATCCCAGCCAATTGCGGCAGCTTCTCAACAACCGCGTCGATAACATGGTCGAGCTGCGTCCAGTCCACTTCACGGCTCTGCACGGTGCTGTGCAGCGAGTGCAGCCAGCGCCAGCTTTCCAGCATCACGGTGTTGCTGTCGTAGTATGACGGATCATAGACCTGGAAGAAGCGCTGCGCGCGGCCTTCGTTGTTAATCACCGTCCCATCGCTTTCGGCAAAGCTCGCGGCGGAAAGCACCAGATGGGCGTTTTCCATAATTGCTGTACGCTGATGGTCAACAACCAGTACCAGCGGCGCTTTCGCCAGCGCGGCATTAACACGCGTTGCTGAAGCATGGCGATGCAGGTCATTTTCCAGCACCACAACGGCGTCAGCACGACCTGTTTCCAGCTCGGTCAGCGCATCGTCAAGAGAACCACCGCCAATCATACCCAGACCCATGCTGTTAACAGAGCGCGCAATCATGGTAATGCCGACGTCAGCGCCACGACCTTTCAGCGCCTTCGCCACGTTGGCAGCAGCCTGAATTACTTCGGCGCTACCGGCGTTGGTGCCGGAAATAATCAGTGGTTTCTTCGCTCCGGCTAATGCCTGAACGATCACGTCAATTTTGTTCTGCAGGTCACGATCGATACCGTCAACCGCCGGGGCGTTGTTATCCAGCGCGTGGGCGATAGCGAAACCTAAACGCGCCTGATCTTCAACCGGCGCACGGTAGGTCCATGCAGCGATATCATCCAGACGGGTATTATCGACGTTAGTCACAAACAGCGGGTGCTTAGCGCGCTGACCGATGTTAAGGATTGCCGCAATCTGCCAGTCGGCCACTTTCTGCGCCGCCGCCATTTCGCGTGCTTTACCTTTCACCGCCTGACGCACCGCCAGAGCAACGCGCGCGCCGGTCTGGGTGACGTCTTCGCCCAGCACCAGAACCGCATCGTAAGACTCGATTTCACGCAGTGCCGGGGTATGAATACCGCCGTCACGCAGCACGCTCAGCGCCAGCTGCAGACGTTCCTGCTCACCCTGGGCGATACCGGTATAGAAGTTATCCGCGCCGACCAGTTCACGCAGCGCGAAGTTGCTTTCAACGCTGGCACGCGGGGAGCCGATACCAATCACTTTCTTCGACTGGCGCAGAATATCTGCCGCGCCCTGCATCGCCTGTTCGGCGTTGAGCGTGATCAGATCATCGCCACGACGCTGTACCGGCTGACGCGGACGGTCTTTCAGGTTCACGTAACCATAGCCAAAACGACCACGGTCGCAGAGGAAGTAGTGGTTAACGGTACCGTTGTAGCGGTTTTCGATACGACGCAATTCACCGTAGCGCTCGCCCGGGCTGGTGTTACAGCCAATGGAACACTGCTGGCAGATGCTCGGCGCAAACTGCATGTCCCACTTACGGTTGTAGCGCTCGGAGTGCGTTTTATCGGTGAACACGCCGGTCGGGCAAATCTCGACCAGGTTACCGGAGAATTCGCTTTCCAGCGTACCGTCTTCCGGGCGACCGAAGTAGACGTTGTCATGCGCGCCATACACGCCCAGATCCGCGCCATCGGCGTAATCTTTGTAGTAACGTACGCAGCGATAGCAGGCGATACAGCGGTTCATTTCGTGAGAGATGAACGGCCCCAGGTCCTGGTTGCGGTGCGTACGCTTCGTGAAGCGATAGCGACGGAAGCTATGACCGGTCATGACGGTCATATCCTGCAGGTGGCAGTTACCGCCCTCTTCGCAGACCGGACAGTCGTGCGGGTGGTTGGTCATCAACCACTCCACAACGCTTTCGCGGAACTGTTTCGCTTCTTCGTCATCAATAGAAATAAAGGTGCCTTCGGTGGCTGGTGTCATACAAGACATCACCAGGCGACCACGCGTATCTTCCGCGTTTTGATATTGCTTCACCGCACACTGGCGGCAAGCACCGACGCTGCCCAGCGCCGGGTGCCAGCAAAAGTACGGAATATCAAGGCCGAGAGACAGACAAGCTTCCAGCAGGTTGTCCGCTCCGTTGACCTCATATTCTTTGCCGTCTACATGAATCGTAGCCATAGTCAGCATGCTTCCAGTTGGCTTAGTCAGGGACTAAGCGTTAATCGAATTACTTATCGCGATGCAGGGGGTAACCTGCAATTACCAGCGCTCTTTCAGCAGGTTCGGCTGAATACCACCAATAGCGTGGGTATTGCTGAAGGTCTGCTTGATGCCAGCTTCGAATTCTTCGCGGAAATATTTAATGGCGCTCTGCAGCGGCTCCACCGCGCCCGGTGCGTGTGCACAGAAGGTTTTACCCGGGCCGAGGAAACGACACAGTTGCTCAAGTGTCTCGATATCCCCAGGCTGGCCTTCGCCACGCTCCAGCGCACGCAGAATTTTTACGCTCCACGGCAGACCGTCACGGCACGGCGTACACCAGCCGCAGGACTCGCGGGCGAAGAACTCTTCGAGGTTACGCACCAGCGGTACCATGCCAATCTCGTGGTCAACGGCCATTGCCAGCGCAGTACCCAGACGGCTGCCTGCTTTACCGATGCTTTCGAACTCCATCGGCAGGTCAAGATGCGCCTCGGTCAGGAAGTCGGTTCCCGCGCCGCCCGGCTGCCAGGCCTTGAATTTCAGGCCATCACGCATACCGCCCGCGTAGTCTTCGAGGATCTCACGCGCGGTGGTGCCAAACGGTAGTTCCCACAGGCCAGGGTTCTTCACACGACCGGAGAAGCCCATCAGCTTGGTGCCCGCATCTTTGCTCTTCGAGATGTTCTGATACCACTCCACGCCATTGGCGAGGATGGCCGGTACGTTACACAGGGTTTCGACGTTGTTAACGCAGGTCGGCTTACCCCATGCGCCAGAGCTTGCCGGGAACGGCGGCTTGGAACGCGGGTTAGCGCGACGACCTTCGAGGGAGTTGATCAGCGCGGTTTCTTCACCGCAGATGTAACGCCCTGCCCCGGTATGGACAAACAGTTCGAAGTCGAAACCGGTGCCCAAGATGTTTTTGCCAAGCAGACCGGCTTCGGTTGCTTCGGCAATCGCGCGGCGCAGATGCACAGCCGCCTCGATATATTCACCGCGCAGGAAGATGTAACCACGGTACGCTTTCAGCGCAAACGCGGAAATCAGCATGCCTTCCACCAGCAGGTGCGGCAGTTGCTCCATCAGCAGGCGGTCTTTATAGGTGCCCGGTTCCATTTCATCGGCGTTACACAGCAGGTAACGGATGTTCATGGATTCGTCTTTCGGCATCAGGCTCCACTTCAGACCGGTGGAAAAGCCCGCGCCGCCGCGCCCTTTCAGGCCAGCGTCTTTTACCTGATTGACGATTTCGTCCGGTGACAGGCCGGTCAGGGCCTTACGCGCACCTTCGTAACCGTTTTTGCTACGATATTCGTCCAGCCAGACTGGCTGTTTGTCATCACGCAGACGCCAGGTCAGCGGATGTGTTTCGGGAGTACGGATAATATCTTTCATTTATACCGCTCCAGCAGTTCAGGAATGCCTTCCGGGGTCAGGTGAGCATGAGTGTCGTCATCGATCATCATGTTCGGCCCTTTATCACAGTTCCCCAGGCAGCAGGTCGGCAGCAGCGTAAAGCGACCATCAAAGGTCGTCTGCCCCGGCTTGATGTTGAGTTTTTTCTCAAGCGCAGCCTGGATCCCCTGATAACCATTGATATGGCACACCACGCTATCGCAATAGCGGATCACGTGGCGACCTACCGGCTGGCGAAAGATCTGGCTATAGAACGTGGCAACACCTTCTACGTCGCTTGCCGGGATACCCAGCACATCCGCGATCGCATAGATCGCCCCGTCCGGCACCCAGCCACGCTGCTTCTGAACGATTTTCAGCGCTTCAATGGACGCCGCACGCGGGTCTTCGTAGTGGTGCTTCTCGTGCTCAATCGCTTCACGCTCAGCCGCACTCAGCTCAAAAGCCTCGGTTTGTGGTTGTTGATTCTCGTGCATAATTAGCGGTCCACATCTGACATAACAAAATCAATACTACCCAGATGGACGATAAGGTCGGACACCAGGCTGCCGCGTACCGCTACCGGGATCTGCTGCAGGTGCGCATAGCTCGGGGTACGGATACGAGTACGGTAACTCATGGTGCTGCCATCGCTGGTCAGGTAGTAACTGTTGATACCCTTGGTCGCTTCCACCATCTGGAAGGACTCGTTTGCCGGCATAACCGGTCCCCACGAAACCTGCAGGAAGTGGGTGATCAGGGTTTCGATATGTTGCAGCGTGCGCTCTTTCGGCGGCGGCGTAGTCAGCGGGTGATCCGCTTTGAACGGGCCTTCCGGCATGTTGTTGAGGCACTGCTCAAGGATGCGCAGACTCTGGCGCAGCTCTTCAACTTTCAGCATTACGCGGGTATAGCAGTCAGACACGCCGCCGCCAACCGGAACTTCAAAGTCAAAGTTTTCGTAGCCAGAGTATGGACGGGCTTTACGCACGTCGAAATCAATACCGGTCGCACGCAGCGCAGCACCGGTACAACCCCAGTCCAGCGCTTCTTTCTTGCCATAGGCGGCAACGCCCTGGGAACGACCCTTCAGGATGGTGTTACGCAGTGCAGCTTTCTCGTAGGAATCCAGACGTTTTGGCATCCAGTCGAGGAAGTCACGCAGCAGCTTGTCCCAACCGCGCGGCAGATCGTGTGCGACACCGCCGATACGGAACCAGGCCGGGTGCATACGGTAACCGGTGATCGCTTCCACCACGTCATAAATTTTCTGACGATCGGTAAAGGCGAAGAAAACCGGCGTCATCGCGCCGACGTCCTGAATGAACGTGGAGATGTACAGCAGGTGGCTGTTGATACGGAACAGTTCAGACAACATAACGCGAATCACGTTGACGCGATCCGGCGTGGTGATGCCCGCCAGTTTCTCAACCGCCAGTACGTAAGGCATTTCGTTGACGCAGCCGCCGAGGTATTCGATACGGTCGGTGTACGGAATGTAGCTGTGCCAGGACTGACGTTCACCCATCTTTTCAGCACCACGGTGGTGGTAGCCGATGTCAGGCACGCAGTCGACGATTTCTTCGCCATCAAGCTGCAGCACAATACGGAACGCGCCGTGAGAAGATGGGTGGTTAGGACCGAGGTTGAGGAACATGAAGTCCTCGTTTTCGGTACCACGCTTCATGCCCCAGTCTTCGGGTTTGAAGGTCAGCGCTTCCATTTCCAGATCCTGTTTGGCTTTGGTCAGCTCAAACGGATCGAATTCGGTCGCACGCGCCGGGTAATCTTTACGCAGCGGGTGGCCTTGCCAGGTATGCGGCATCAGCAGACGCGTCAGATGCGGGTGGCCTTCGATATCGATACCAAACATTTCCCAGGTTTCACGCTCATACCAGTTGGCGTTGGGGAACAGTTTGGTAAAAGTCGGTACACGCAGATCGTTTTCAGACAACGCCACCTTGAGCATGATATCGCGATTGCGTTCAATAGAAATCAGGTGATAGAAAACGGAAAAATCCGCGGCAGGTAACCCTTCGCGGTGCGTACGCAGACGTTCGTCCATGCCATGTAAGTCAAACAGCATGACGTAAGGTTTCGGCAGTCTCTTTAAGAAATCGCCAACTTCCAGTAATTGTTCACGCTTGACCCAAACAACGGGTACCCCGGTGCGAGTCGCCTGAACGGTAAAGGCATCCGGCCCAAAACGGTTGCGCAGTTCGCCAATGACCGGGTCATCAAGGTGATCCCGTGTTTGCCATACAGCATCTTGCGCGGTTAAGTCGGTCATATTGTTCACCATTGTAAATGGTCCGTGGTAGTCGGCAGTGCTTCGCGCTATTTATGTAGTGATAAGCGAAGGAAGTGCGGCTGCCGACAGGCGCAAATTAAATCTCGTCTGGTGTACGAAGATTCG
>NZ_JAHLQZ010000102.1:0-14583 GCF_018919505.1 Citrobacter sp. S55_ASV_140 | reverse complement strand
TGACGGTTTGTCACATAAAACAGGCGGGATAATTGATTAAAAACAGAACAAGCTAAAAAAAATGCCCCGCTTTAAGCAGGGCATTTTCAGTTCAGCGGGGTTCGGCTTATTCCACGGTAACCGACTTCGCCAGGTTACGCGGCTGGTCCACGTCGGTACCTTTAATCAGCGCCACGTGATACGCCAGCAGCTGCAGCGGAACGGTGTAGAAGATCGGTGCAATCACCTCTTCCACATGCGGCATCTCGATGATGTGCATGTTTTCGCTACTGGTAAAGCCAGCATCCTGATCGGCAAAGACGTACAGCTGACCGCCGCGGGCACGAACTTCTTCAATGTTGGATTTCAGTTTTTCCAGCAGTTCGTTGTTCGGTGCGACCACGATAACCGGCATATCGGCATCGATCAGCGCCAGCGGACCGTGCTTCAGTTCGCCTGCGGCATAAGCTTCAGCGTGAATATAAGAGATCTCTTTCAGCTTCAGCGCGCCTTCCAGCGCAATCGGATACTGATCGCCACGGCCCAGGAATAGCGCATGGTGCTTATCAGAGAAACCTTCCGCCAGAGCGGCAATGCGTTTGTCCTGGGAGAGCATCTGCTCAATACGGCTCGGCAGCGCCTGCAGACCATGAACGATCTCTTGCTCAATAGAAGCATCCAGACCTTTCAGACGAGACAGCTTAGCCACCAGCATCAGCAGAACGGTCAACTGAGTGGTAAAGGCTTTCGTGGAGGCCACACCGATTTCGGTACCGGCATTGGTCATCATCGCCAGGTCGGATTCACGCACCAGAGAGGACCCCGGTACGTTACAGATAGCCAGCGAGCCCAGATAGCCCAGCTCTTTAGACAAACGCAGACCCGCCAGGGTATCCGCCGTTTCACCAGACTGGGAAAGGGTGATCATCAGGCTGTTACGACGCACGGCAGATTTGCGATAGCGGAATTCAGAAGCGATTTCGACATCACAAGGAATACCGGCCAGTGACTCAAACCAGTAGCGGGACACCATACCGGAGTTGTATGACGTGCCACAGGCGATAATCTGGATATGCTCAACCTGAGACAGCAGCTCATTAGCACGCGAACCCAGCTCGCTTAAATCCACTTCACCGTGGCTAATGCGCCCGGTCAGTGTATTTTTAATCGCATTTGGTTGTTCGTAGATCTCTTTCTGCATGTAGTGGCGATAAATACCTTTTTCGCCCGCGTCATATTGCAGATTCGATTCGATATCCTGACGTTTCACTTCCGCGCCAGACTTGTCGAAAATAGAGACCGAACGACGGGTCACTTCCGCGATGTCACCCTCTTCCAGGAAGATAAAGCGACGGGTTACCGGCAGCAGCGCCAGCTGATCGGAAGCAATAAAGTTTTCACCCATACCCAGACCAATCACCAGCGGGCTACCAGAACGAGCCGCCAGCAGCGTTTCCGGGTTACGGGTATCCATGATCACCGTCCCGTAGGCACCGCGCAGTTGCGGAATAGTACGCAGTACGGCTTCACGCAGCGTCCCACCCTGTTCCAGCTCCCAGTGCACCAGGTGAGCAATCACTTCGGTATCGGTTTCAGAAACAAAGGTGTAACCACGCGTTTTCAGCAGTTCACGCAGCGGTTCATGGTTTTCAATGATGCCGTTATGCACCACGACAATGTGTCCAGAAACATGGGGATGCGCGTTCGCTTCTGAAGGTTCTCCGTGGGTCGCCCAACGGGTATGAGCGATACCGGTACCGCCATGCAGCGGATGTTCTTCCGCTGCAGCAGTCAGCATCTGCACTTTACCCAGACGACGCAGGCGAGTCATATTGCCTTCAGCATCGACAACGGCCAGACCTGCAGAGTCATAACCACGATATTCCAGACGACGTAAACCTTCGAGAAGGATTTCAGCTACATCACGCTGCGCGATAGCGCCAACAATTCCACACATATTTTTTGATTCCGAATTTAGGCATTGTGCCTGTCGTTGTCGCTGACCTGTTTCCCCTTCGTCTTTCACTCCGTAGCTACGTTGGCTACGCTTACTCACTACGGTCACTTACTTTAGTAAGCTCCCGTAGATTCCCAAGCTTGCCGCCTTGCTACAGCGCGAAATACTTTGGGTAATACCCGTATTCCGGGCGCCCCGAGCCTTGTAGAGAGTGGGGTTATTTTTATGGTACTGCTTGTTGAGCGGAGGATTATGTTATCCCCTCGTCTCTGGTCTGCCTGATGGCGCTCACGCTTATCAGGCCTACAGAACGTCACCGCACGCAGGCCACCATCCGGCAAAAACTGAATTACTTTTTCTTCACCGGGCGCTGCCAGCCTTGTTTATGGACCTGAGGCACACGGCTTAATACCAGTTCGTTATCGGCAACATCGCGAGTTACGGTCGTCCCCGCCGCGATGGTGGCGCCTTTACCCACGGTGACAGGTGCCACCAGCTGAGTATCGGAACCGACAAACACATCATCGCCAATAATGGTTTTAAATTTATTCGCGCCATCGTAGTTGCAGGTGATCGTACCGGCGCCGATGTTTACGTTATCGCCAATTTCCGCATCGCCCAGATAGGTCAGGTGACCCGCTTTAGAGCCTTTACCCAGACGCGCTTTTTTCATTTCGACGAAGTTACCCACGTGTGCGCCTTCCTGCAGCTCTGCACCCGGGCGCAGACGCGCGAAAGGACCGATGGTGCATGCTGCTTCCAGATGCGCATCTTCCACCACGCTGTACGGACTTAGCTCACAACCATCACCAATCACGCTGTTTTTGATGATGCAGCCAGCACCAATCTTGACGCGATCCCCAACGGTTACGTTACCTTCAATGATAACGTTAGTATCAATTTCGACATCGCGCCCGTGAATAAGCGTACCGCGAAGATCAAAACGTGCCGGATCGCGCAGCATCACGCCCGCCAGCAGCAGTTTTTCTGCCTGCTCGGACTGATAAACACGCTCCAGACGAGAGAGCTGAAGACGGTTGTTCACCCCTTCAGTTTCACTGATTCGTGCCGGATGTACCGCAGCAATTTCGCGCCCTTCCTGATATGCCATCGCAATGATATCGGTGATGTAGTATTCACCCTGCACGTTGTTGTTGGTCAGTTTGGACAGCCAGCGCTTCAGGTCTGCGCCGTTGGCAATCAGGATGCCGGTGTTGATTTCCTGGATTTGACGCTGCTCGTCAGTGGCATCCTTATGTTCAACAATGCCTGTGACTTTACCGTTATCACGCGTAATTCGCCCATAACCCGATGGGTCGTCCAGGTTTACCGTTAACAAGCCGATCCCCCCCTGCGGTTTAGCATCACGCAGGCGACGTAGTGTTTCGGTGGAGATCAGCGGCACATCGCCATAGAGCATTAAAATGTCTTCGTCATCACTAAAGAATGGTGCCGCCTGTTGCATTGCATGACCGGTACCCAACTGCTCGGCCTGCAGTACCCAGTTCAGGTTGCCATCTTTCAGCGTCTGCTTAAGCAAATCACCACCGTGTCCGTAGACCAGATGTACGTGAGTCGCGCCTAATTCATTAGCGGCATCAATGACATGCTGCACCATCGGTTTTCCTGCGAGGGTATGCAGCACTTTAGGGAGATCGGAATACATACGCGTGCCTTTGCCTGCGGCAAGGATCACGACGCTCATAGCATTATTCAACATACACGTCCTGACTGTAATTTGAGAACGAATTTATACCGTTTCACATTGAAAATACTACATTTTTTTCATCGTGAAATGGACCGAAGATAAAACGTTCAATCGGGGAAATTCCCCATCTGATAACTGTCTATTTTCGTCTATATCTACGTGTTTTGTCTCCCCAAAACCAGCAGTCTGCTCTTATTAAAGCCTTAGGTGGATGTTTTTGCTATTTTTTTGCCGCATAAATAAAGAATGACATTAGCGAAGGTATGATTTTAGGCATGCAATTCGGTGGGAAGCAGAAAAGGCAAACACGACAATACGATGTGAAAGAAAAGAGCAGGAGGGGGGGAATTTAACAAATGGCGCTAGCTGATAAACTGCATTACGCATCGCGCCACAGAGCAGGCAGGGAAAGACTAAAAACTCATATTGCTGAACAGGGCGATGATTTTGTTGATCAATTTCATGTTGGTATCTCTTTTTTATCTGAGTTTATTATGTGATATACATCACAAAAAAGAGTCTACGCCTCAATTTTTAACCAATCAATATTTTTTTGATCTAAATCACGAAATAATAAAACTGCTTTTTATTTCCATTTTTCCTGAAACAAAGCGAAAAAAAGCCAGCCTGGAAACCAGACTGGCCTTGTGTTTTTCAAGCCGGTGTTACATCGCTTTTTTGGTCAACTCGATAACGCGTAGTTTCGCGATCGCTTTGGCCAGTTCCGCAGATGCCTGAGCGTAATCCACGTCACCATGAGAGCTCTTGATATGCTCTTCAGCCTTACGCTTCGCTTCCAGGGCTCTCGCTTCATCGAGATCCTGTCCGCGAATCGCGGTGTCAGCCAGTACGGTCACGCTGCCAGGCTGCACTTCGAGAATGCCGCCGGACAGGTAGATAAACTCTTCATGACCGAACTGTTTAACGATGCGGATCATACCAGGCTTAATGGCGGTGAGCAGCGGAGCGTGACCCGGGAAAATACCCAGTTCACCTTCACTACCCGTTACCTGGATTTTTTCGACCAGACCAGAGAACATTTGTTGCTCTGCGCTGACGACGTCCAGGTGGTAAGTCATTGCCATATCACCCTCCGATTAAGGCGTTAAAGTTTTTTGGCTTTTTCCACAGCTTCTTCGATGGAACCAACCATGTAGAACGCCTGCTCTGGCAGGTGGTCGTATTCGCCTTCCATGATGCCTTTAAAGCCACGGATGGTGTCTTTCAGGGAAACGTATTTACCTGGAGAACCGGTGAATACTTCCGCAACGAAGAACGGCTGGGACAGGAAGCGCTGGATCTTACGCGCACGTGCTACCACCAGTTTATCTTCTTCAGACAGTTCATCCATACCCAGGATGGCGATGATGTCTTTCAGTTCCTGATAACGCTGCAGCAGGGACTGTACGCCACGCGCGGTGTCGTAGTGTTCCTGACCAACAACCAGCGGATCCAGCTGACGGCTGGTGGAATCCAGCGGGTCAACGGCCGGGTAGATACCCAGGGATGCGATCTGACGGCTCAGTACCACGGTTGCATCCAGGTGAGCAAAGGTGGTTGCTGGGGATGGGTCAGTCAAGTCATCCGCAGGTACGTATACCGCCTGAACGGAGGTGATAGAACCGGTTTTGGTAGAGGTGATACGTTCCTGCAGAACACCCATCTCTTCCGCCAGGGTCGGCTGGTAGCCTACCGCTGATGGCATACGACCCAGCAGTGCAGATACTTCAGTACCGGCCAGGGTGTAACGGTAGATGTTATCAACGAACAGCAGAACGTCACGACCTTCGTCACGGAACTTCTCAGCCATGGTCAGACCGGTCAGAGCAACGCGCAGACGGTTTCCCGGCGGCTCGTTCATCTGGCCATATACCAGGGATACTTTGTCCAGAACGTTGGAGTCGGTCATTTCGTGGTAGAAGTCGTTACCCTCACGAGTACGTTCACCAACGCCCGCAAACACTGAGTAACCGGAGTGTTCGATCGCGATGTTACGGATCAGCTCCATCATGTTTACGGTTTTACCTACACCCGCACCACCGAACAGACCAACTTTACCGCCCTTCGCGAACGGACACATCAGGTCGATAACTTTGATGCCGGTTTCCAGCAGTTCCTGAGAACTGGACAATTCTTCATAGGTAGGCGCTGCACGGTGGATAGCCCAACGCTCTTCTTCACCGATATCGCCTTTCATGTCGATCGGGTGACCCAGGACGTTCATGATACGGCCCAGGGTTGCTTTACCTACCGGGACTTCGATCGGGTGCTCGAGGTCTTTAACTTCCAGACCACGACGCAGACCGTCGGAAGAACCCATGGCGATGGTACGTACGATACCGCCGCCGAGCTGCTGCTGAACTTCCAGCACCAGGCTCTCTTTACCATTCATAACCTCAAGAGCATCGTACACGCGCGGTACGGCATCCTGAGGGAATTCGACGTCAACCACGGCGCCGATTACCTGGACAATTTTTCCAGTAGCCATCTTGAATCCTCTACGAATTAACCTGGTTATACCGCGGATGCACCACCGACGATCTCGGTGAGTTCCTGAGTAATGCTGGCCTGACGAGCTTTGTTGTATACCAACTGCAGCTCTTTAATCAGGCTGCCGCCATTGTCGGTCGCGGCTTTCATCGCCACCATACGTGCGGCCTGCTCGCTGGCCAGGTTTTCTACCACGCCCTGATAAACCTGAGACTCGACATAACGACGCAGCAGAGTATCCAGCAGCGCTTTCGGGTCTGGCTCATACAGGTAATCCCAGGATTTACGCTTCAATTCATCATCATCTGATGCCGGCAAAGGCAGCAGTTGGGTGATGGTTGGCGTCTGAGACATGGTGTTAATAAATTTGTTGCTGACAACGTACAGTTTGTCCAGACGACCTTCGTCGTAGGCCTGCAGCATCACTTTAACCGGACCGATCAGTTCGGACAGGGAAGGGTTATCCCCCATGCCGGTTACCTGAGCAATCACATTACCGCCAACGGAGTTAAAGAAAGACACGCCCTTAGAGCCGATCATTGCGATATCGCACTGAACGCCTTTATCGGACCATGTTTTCATATCCGCCAGCAGCTTTTTGAACAGGTTAATGTTCAAGCCACCGCACAGACCACGGTCGGTCGACACCACCAAGTAGCCCACGCGTTTAACGTCGCGTTCTTCCAGGTAAGGGTGCTTATATTCCAGATTACCATTCGCAAGGTGACCAATCACTTTGCGCATGGTCTCTGCATAAGGACGGCTGGCCGCCATGCGATCCTGCGATTTACGCATTTTGGAAGCGGCGACCATCTCCATCGCTTTAGTGATCTTCTGCGTGTTCTGGACGCTTGCGATCTTACTACGTATCTCTTTTGCGCCGGCCATGAGCTTCTCCTCAATGCCTTGCGGTCCGTCCTAAGACAGACCGCCAGACGTTACCAGGACTGGGTTGCCTTGAAGGAATCGAGGATAGCTTTCAGCTTGCCTTCGATTTCATCGTTATAGCCACCGGACTGGTTGATCTCTTGCATCAGCGGAGCGTGGTCACGGTCGACGTAAGCCAGCAGAGCGGCTTCGAAGCTACCGATTTTCGCCAGTTCCACATCTTCGAGGTAACCGCGTTCAGCCGCAAACAGCACCACACCCTGCTGTGCAACAGACATTGGCGCATACTGTTTCTGCTTCAGCAGTTCAGTTACTTTCTGACCGTGGCTCAGCTGCTTACGCGTAGCTTCATCCAGGTCGGAAGCGAACTGAGAAAACGCGGCCAGTTCACGATACTGCGCCAGCGCGGTACGAATACCACCGGACAGTTTCTTGATGATCTTGGTCTGCGCTGCGCCACCTACACGAGATACGGAGATACCCGGGTTAACTGCCGGACGAATACCGGAGTTGAACAGGTTGGTTTCCAGGAAGATCTGACCATCGGTAATAGAAATTACGTTGGTCGGAACGAACGCAGAAACGTCACCCGCCTGGGTTTCGATAATCGGCAGAGCGGTCAGGGAGCCGGTTTTACCTTTAACTTCACCATTGGTGAACTTCTCTACGTATTCCGCGTTAACGCGGGATGCGCGTTCCAGCAGACGGGAGTGGAGGTAAAATACGTCGCCCGGGAATGCTTCACGTCCTGGCGGACGACGGAGCAGCAGGGAAACCTGACGGTAAGCAACAGCCTGTTTAGACAGGTCATCGTAAACGATCAGTGCATCTTCACCGCGGTCACGGAAGTATTCGCCCATTGCGCAACCGGCATATGGCGCCAGGTATTGCAGTGCAGCAGATTCAGACGCGGTCGCCACCACAACGATGGTGTTGGACAGTGCGCCGTGTTCTTCCAGTTTACGAACCACGTTAGAAATGGTGGACGCTTTCTGGCCGATAGCCACGTACACACATTTGATGCCGGAGTCACGCTGGTTGATGATGGCATCGATAGCCATCGCGGTTTTACCGGTCTGACGGTCACCGATGATCAGCTCACGCTGGCCACGTCCGATTGGGATCATGGCATCAACAGATTTATAACCGGTCTGCACTGGCTGGTCGACGGACTGACGTTCGATTACGCCCGGTGCGATAACTTCGATTGGCGAGAAGCCATCGTTATCAACCGGACCTTTACCGTCAATCGGGGAACCCAGAGTGTTCACCACACGACCCAGCAGGCCACGGCCAACCGGAACTTCCAGAATACGACCCGTACACTTAACCTTCATGCCTTCGGCGAGGTCGGCGTATGGACCCATCACAACAGCACCTACAGAGTCGCGCTCCAGGTTCAGTGCGATAGCGTAACGGTTACCCGGCAGGGAAATCATCTCACCCTGCATACAATCGGCCAGGCCGTGAATGCGGATAACACCGTCACTTACAGAAACAATAGTACCTTCGTTGTGAGCTTCGCTCACAACATTGAACTGAGCAATGCGCTGCTTGATCAGTTCGCTGATTTCGGTGGAATTCAGTTGCATGCTCCAGTCCCCTTAAGACTGCAAGACGTCTGCAAGGCGCTCAAGACGGCCGCGTACGCTGCCATCAATGACCATATCACCCGCTCGGATGATTACGCCTGCCATTACAGACTTATCGATTTTGCAATTCAGCTTAACTTTGCGTGACAGACGTTTTTCCATCGCTGCACTAATCTTCGTAAGCTGTTCATCACTCAGTGCATTGGCAGAAGTGACTTCTACCTCAGAGATAGCCTCACTGGCTGCACGCAGATGAATAAACTGCTCAAGAACATCCGGGAGCGCATTCAGACGGTTATTTTCAGCCATTACCCTAATCAGGTTTTGGCCGCTTTCGTCCAGCTGCTCACCGCACACGGCGATAAACGACTCAGCGAGCGTTTCTGGCGCCAATGCGCCAGAGAGAAGCTCTGCCATTTGTTCGTTTTTCGTCACCTCAGCGGCGAAAGTCAGCATATCCTGCCAACGGTCTACGCTTTGGTGCTCAACGGCAAAGTCAAAAGCTGCTTTGGCGTAGGGGCGAGCTACCGTAATAAATTCAGACATCAGCCCCTCCCTCCTTACAGTTCAGCGACAAGTTTGTCCACGATGTCGCTATTAGCAGCTTCATCCACGGAACGTTCGATGATCTTCTCGGCGCCAGCAACAGCCAGGATAGCAACTTGCTTACGCAGCTCTTCGCGAGCACGTTTACGCTCGGCTTCAATTTCCGCCTGCGCCTGTGCCACGATTTTAGTACGTTCCTGCTCTGCTTCAGTTTTAGCTTCGTCCAGGATCTGAGCACGGCGTTTGTTCGCCTGCTCGATGATTACCTGAGCTTCCGCCTTCGCTTTTTTCAGCTGGTCGGTCGCGCTGGCCTTTGCAAGGTCAAGATCCTTATGTGCTCGTTCTGCAGAAGCAAGGCCGTCAGCAATTTCTTTTTGACGTTTTTCGATGGCAGCCATTAACGGCGGCCATACGTACTTCATGCAGAACAGAACGAACAGGACAAACGCGATGGCCTGGCCGAGGATTGTTGCGTTAAGATTCACAGCACAATGCCTCTATCTAGTTAACGTTCTGATATTGCTCTTAATTCAAGCAACGCTTACTACGCGACAGCAAACATCACGTACAGACCCAGACCTACAGCGATCATTGGGATTGCATCCACCAGACCCATAACGATAAAGAACTGAGTACGCAGCAGAGGAATCAGATCCGGTTGACGCGCTGCGCCTTCCAGGAATTTACCCCCGAGGATGCCGATACCGATCGCAGCACCGATTGCCGCCAGACCCATCATCACAGCGGCAGCAATGTACAGCAGATCCATATTCAGGTTTTCCATGACAGTCTCCAGTTTGTTTCAGTTAAAACGTAGTAGTGTTGGTAAATTAATGCTCTTCAGATGCCATCGACAGATAGACAATCGTCAGAACCATAAATATGAAGGCTTGCAGCGTGATAATCAGTATGTGGAAAATGGCCCACGGCACATTCAGAATCCACTGTGACCACCACGGCAACAGACCAGCAATCAGAATGAAAATCAGCTCACCAGCGTACATGTTACCGAACAGTCGCAGACCAAGAGAGATTGGTTTGGACAGCAGGCTTACCCCTTCAAGGATTAAGTTGATAGGGATGAACGCCCAGTGATTGAACGGCTGCAGCGTCAACTCTTTCGCGAAGCCACCGATGCCTTTCATTTTGATGCTGTAGAACAGAATGAGGATAAATACGCCCAGCGCCATCGACAGGGTGATGTTCACGTCAGCGGACGGAACCACACGCAGAGCCGGCAGGCCAAAGATATGCTCACCGATGTACGGCAGCAGGTCGATAGGCAGCAAATCCATAAAGTTCATCAGGAATACCCAGACGAAAATCGTCAGGGCCAGCGGAGCAATCAGCTTGCTTTTGCCATGGTACATGTCTTTCACGCTGCCATGCACAAAGCCGATTACCAGCTCAATCGCGGTCTGAAATTTACCTGGTACGCCGCTGGTCGCCTTTTTGGCAACGCTACGGAACATTAACAGGAACAACAGACCCAGAACCACCGAGAAGAAAATGGAGTCAATATTGAGCGTCCAGAAGGTGGCTGGGGGGTTGTGCGGATCCACCAGCGAGAATGTACGTAGGTCCAACTGAAGGTTATTCAGATGGTGTCCTATGTAATCCTGCGGCGTCATATTTTCTGAAGCCATGATGCCTTTACCCTTTGTTGTTAATTACAGCCGGCGCCAGTATCTGAACCACCAGCACCAAAACCCACGTAACGATCAGCGGCACGAATACCGCTTTCAAAACAGCCAACGCCACAACCAGCAACACCAGCATCGCTAACACCTTGAAGGCTTCGCCGAAAGCGAACGTCCAGGCAACCCGACCTTTCGCTGGTGTATGCACCTGGTGACGCCAGGCGAATATCATAAACAACACATTAGGCAGTAACACTGCCAATCCCCCGCACAGTGCGGAGATGCCCCAGAAGGGGTCTTTGAGGCTAAACAGCAATCCACTTGCTATTACCGCCAGAAGCTGTGTGAGCAAAAGCTTACGAGCAACGTTTCGACTCAAGAGCGACATAGACATCACGTGTTTACTCCTGCTCCCTTCGAGGTATGCCGCGTGTCGTATAAAACGTTCTTTATGGCTTAGAGTCAAGCATCAAAAAGCGGACAAATTATACGGTGCGCCTTCGTGATTTCAAACAATAAGTAGCTAAAAAGTGAATAAATGTTTAAATATTTTTCGTTGTCCCACATTTATTACTTTTTGGCAAACTGTGAACGATCATGCAAAACTGCAAATGCCGCGAAAACACTGGCGTTAAAGCGTGCACCAGATCACATATTGAACATATTCCGCTTCGCATAATTTATTTACGTGGCAAATGGTGCCATTTCATCTTTTTGATATTTAAGCGTAAAAAGCGCCACTATTTCAAAAACAACGCCTAACAACAAAAGAACCATCGATTGACATTTATAATAAAAAATTAACACAAGCGGTGGTTCTTAGGTTCTATTTTTAGCAGACTGATATTTTCACAGTTGACTTGTTTCGCTTTTAACAAAAAACGGTACGTTATAGTTATGATGCAAAACCGTAAGGTAGAGGTGAAATGCAACAGCATTTCACCTCACTACTCTCTATAACTTTTAACACCGGGGTAGCCGTTTTTTCTCTATTTTTTTTGATAAAAATTAAATTTTGTTTGGTTTAATAACCACCAAATGACGTTCACCATCCAGTTGTGGAACGCGTAATTTTTCGACTGACTCGACGCTGAATTCTGCAGGCAACGAGGCGATTTCCTCTTCAGGCAATTGACCTTTGAGCGCATAAAAGCGTCCGTTCTGGCCCGGCAAGTGATGACACCAGCTCACCATATCATTGAGGGACGCGAATGCACGGCTGATCACCCCATCAAATGGCGGCTCTGAAGGAAATTCTTCAACCCGACTTTGCACAGGCGTAATGTTAGTAAGACCAAGCTCATGCTGCACCTGACGTAAGAAACGGATGCGTTTTCCCAGGCTATCCAACAGTGTGAAATGCGCTTCAGGCCGCACTATAGAGAGAGGAATTCCCGGCAGACCCGGTCCCGTGCCAACATCAATAAAGCGCCCGCCCTTCAGATAAGGCGCGACAACAATGCTGTCCAGAATATGGCGCACCAACATTTCGTTGGGATCCCGCACCGACGTCAGGTTGTATGCTTTATTCCATTTGTGCAGCATATCGACATACGCAATCAGCTGATTTTTCTGGTGATCGGTAAGAGAAATACCGGCATCAGCCAGCAGACGAGAGAGTTTGTTGAGCACGGTCGTTACCTGTTAATAATCAAATGCCCGATGCGCTATCGCTTATCGGGCCTACAAGTTTGTAGGGCGGACAAGCGAAGCGCTCCCGCCAAATTAGTGTTATCAAGCGCTGCGGCGCAGCATACCTTGTTTTTTCAGCCATACCAGCAGAATGGAGATGGCGGCAGGCGTTACGCCAGAAATGCGCGATGCCTGGCCGATCGATACCGGTTTGTGATCGTTCAGTTTGGCGATGACTTCATTCGACAATCCCGAGACCTGGCGATAATCCAGCGTTGCAGGCAACAGGGTATTCTCATTACGCTGTTGTCTTTCGATTTCTTCCTGCTGACGAGCGATATACCCTTCGTATTTCACCTGAATCTCAACCTGTTCCGCGGCCTGAGCATCATCTAGCGCCGGTGCGAATGCAGATAAAGAGGTCAACTGAGCATAGGTCATATCCGGGCGACGCAGGAGATCTTCACCGCTGGCCTCACGAGATAAAGGTGTTGCCAGGTGAGCGTTCACTTCAGCTGCAGATTCCGCTAATGGGTTTACCCAGGTTGATTTGAGACGCTGACGTTCTTGTTCAATGCGCTCCAGCTTTTCGTTGAAGCGAGCCCAACGCTCATCGTCCACCAGACCCAGTTCACGCCCAATTTCGGTCAGACGCAGGTCGGCGTTATCTTCACGCAGCATCAAGCGGTATTCAGCACGTGAGGTAAACATGCGGTACGGTTCTTTGGTTCCCAGCGTGCACAGATCGTCGACCAGCACGCCAAGGTAAGCCTGATCACGACGCGGTGCCCAGCCGTCTTTCTCAGCAGACAAGCGTGCGGCGTTGAGACCTGCCAGCATCCCTTGGGCGGCGGCTTCTTCGTAACCGGTTGTACCGTTAATCTGGCCTGCAAAGAACAGGCCCTGGATGAATTTGCTTTCCAGAGTGGGTTTCAGGTCGCGCGGATCGAAGAAATCGTACTCAATCGCATAGCCAGGACGAACGATACGGGCGTTTTCCATCCCCTGCATGGATCGAACAATTTGCATCTGTACATCGAACGGCAGGCTGGTGGAGATGCCGTTCGGGTAAATTTCGTTAGAGGTCAGTCCTTCCGGCTCGAGGAAGATCTGATGCTGGTTGCGATCGGCAAAGCGCATCACTTTGTCTTCGATCGACGGGCAGTAGCGCGGGCCGATACCTTCGATTACGCCGGCATACATTGGGCTACGATCGAGGTTATTACGGATCACGTCATGGGTTTTCTCATTGGTATGCGTGATGTAACACGGCATCTGGCGCGGATGCTGAGAAGCGTCGCCCAGGAATGAGAAGACCGGCATCGGGTTGTCGCTGTTTTGTTGACCCAGTACGCTGAAATCGATAGTTCGTGCATCAATACGCGGTGGCGTACCGGTTTTCAGGCGGCTGACGCGCAGCGGTAGTTCACGCAGACGGCGTGACAGCGGAATAGACGGCGGATCGCCAGCACGGCCGCCGCTGTAGTTGTCCAGACCAATATGGATTTTGCCGTCGAGGAAAGTCCCCACGGTTAATACGACCGCTTTGGCACGGAACTTCAGTCCCATTTGGGTTACGGCACCCACGACACGATCGTTTTCAACAATCAGATCTTCAACCGCCTGCTGGAAGATCATCAGGTTGGGTTGATTCTCCAGCGCCGTGCGTACTGCCTGACGATAGAGCACACGATCGGCCTGAGCTCGGGTAGCGCGAACGGCTGGCCCTTTGCTTGCGTTTAGTATCCTAAACTGGATACCTGCGTGGTCGATCGCTTTTGCCATCAATCCACCAAGCGCATCCACTTCTTTTACCAGGTGTCCCTTCCCAATACCGCCAATCGCCGGGTTGCAGCTCATCTGCCCCAGAGTGTCGATATTGTGTGTCAAAAGCAGGGTCTGTTGTCCCATTCGCGCCGCGGCCATTGCGGCCTCGGTGCCTGCATGACCCCCGCCAATGATGATGACGTCAAAAGGATCCTGATAAAACATGGTAATTGCCTCGCATAACGCGGTGTGAAAATGGATTGAAGCCCGGGCCGTGGATTCTACTCAACTTTAGTCGATCGAGAAAGACCTGGGATCCTGGGTATTAAAAAGAAGATCTTTTTATTTAGAGATCTGTTTTATTGTGATCTCTTATTAGGATCG
>NZ_JAHLQZ010000101.1:0-14718 GCF_018919505.1 Citrobacter sp. S55_ASV_140 | reverse complement strand
GTCATCCCAGTCTTTTTCGCTGAAGTCGATCGCATCGTCACGACGGATAAGGCCCGCATTGTTGACCAGAATATCGATATGGCCGAATTCTGCCACTGCGCGCTCCAGCAGCGCTGGAATACCATCAATTTGGCGCAGGTCGGCGGTCAGACTCAAGAAACGGCGGCCCAGTGCGGTCACACGTTCGATGGTTTCCGTCGGTTCAACAATGTTGATACCGACAATATCGCAACCCGCTTCCGCCAGCCCCAGCGCCATACCCTGACCCAGGCCGGTGTCGCAACCGGTCACAACGGCGACTTTACCTTCAAGAGAGAATGCATTCAAAATCATTGTAAATCCTTAATTTTTTATAATGCCCGCCGCAGGCAGGCACGGCTGTCGCCCGCAACTAGCGCAGATCTTTGACGGCGACATGGTCCATATCATCAAAGACCTGGTTTTCACCCACCATGCCCCAAATGAACGTATAAGCTTTTGTGCCAACGCCTGAGTGAATAGACCAGCTCGGCGAAATCACCGCCTGCTCGTTGTGCATCACAATATGACGCGTTTCCTGGGGCTGTCCCATCATGTGGAAGACGCAGGTATCTTCTTCCATGTTGAAGTAGAAGTAGACTTCCATACGGCGTTCATGGGTATGGCACGGCATGGTGTTCCACAGGTTGCCCGGCGCCAGTTCAGTCAGGCCCATGCTCAACTGGCAGGTTTCCAGCACATCCGGCACAAAATATTTATTGATGGTGCGACGATTACTGGTGAGGTTGTCGCCCAGCGTCACTGGCGCAACGTCAGCAGGCGTGACTTTTTTGGTTGGATAAGTCGTGTGGGCCGGCGCGCAGTTGTAGTAAAACTTCGCCGGTTTCGCCGTATCAACGCTGGCAAACACGACTTCTTTTGCCCCTTTGCCGACGTACAGCGCATCACGATGACCAATTTCATAGCACTGACCGTCAACGGTAATCGTGCCCGGACCACCGATGTTAATCACACCCAGCTCACGGCGTTCGAGAAAATAGGTTACGCCCAGTTGTTTACCGACTTCGCCACCCACAGAGACGGTTTTGGCCACAGGCATAATACCGCCGACAATAATACGGTCGATGTGGCTGTAAACCATGGTGTATTCATCTGCGACAAATACTTCTTCGACTAAAAACTCTTTACGCAGCCCCTGAGTGTCGAGGGTTTTTGCATGCGCACTATGGATGCTTTGTCTTACGTCCACATTTACCTCCAGTGATAAATTGACCGTGAATACTTTAACGAATAGCAAAACGCTGTTCCGTTTTATCTAATGCGCTCATGATAGCCCTCCCGGATAGGGTTTTCAATTGCAAATGAAACGTTGTTTCACTTTTTCCGCATCTTATTATCAAAAGTGTAATTGCGATCACGCTCGGCAAATAAATCGCGGGAGCACTTCAAATAAAATCATTTAAAACAATTAGATAGATAAAACGCAAAGGAGATAATCATGAGTGGCAGGGATAAGACATTGAAAATACAGCCGGGCATATACGATGTTCGTACACCTTTGCTGACAAAGTGCGCAGTCAATCACATGAAATGAAACAATGTTTTGATATATTGACGGCGTTTAGAGTGTATGTTTCTGTAACTGGCCTTGCCCTCCTGTTGGAGGGCTTTTTTATGGATGCCGGGGTAACACACAAAAAAGGCGTTTAAGATGGGAAATCTAAGATCGTTAGTCTCGTTCGATAGCGAGCGCCACCCCTTGACCGCCGCCGATACACAGCGTTGCCAGCCCTTTGTGCGCCCGACGTTTCACCATTTCATGCACCAGCGAAACCAGAATACGACAACCCGATGCGCCAATCGGATGGCCAAGCGCGATAGCGCCGCCGTTCACATTTACCCGCCGCTCATCCCACTCCAGCATTTTCCCAACGGACAATGCCTGCGCGGCGAACGCTTCGTTGGCTTCGATCAGATCAACATCAGCCAGTTGCCAGCCCACACGCTCAAGGCAGCGGCGCGTAGCATACACTGGCGCAATCCCCATCAGTGCGGGATCGACCCCGACGCTGGCGAACGCGCGAATGCGGGCCAGCACCGGCAAATTCAGCTCCTGCGCCTTGGCTTCGCTCATCATCATCACCGCGGCGGCGCCATCGTTGATGGATGAGGCGTTCCCCGCTGTGACCGAACCGAGCCGGTCGAAGGTAGGATCCAGACGCGCCAACCCTTCCGCACTGGCATCGGTACGCGGTTGCTCATCGGTATCCACTACGAATGATTGGCCATTACGCTGGGTCACCACCGGCACGATTTCATCTTTAAAGCGTCCGGCGTCGATAGCCATCCGAGCCTTGTGTTGCGAGTGCAGCGCGTAGGCATCCTGTAATTCACGGCTAATGCCATATTCCCGCGCCAGGTTTTCCGCAGTGACGCCCATATGATAATCGTTGAAAGCATCCCACAGACCGTCATGCACCAGGCTGTCGACCAGTTGACTGTTCCCCAGTTGTGCGCCAGTGCGGCTATCGGTAAGGACATGCGGCGCACGGCTCATATTCTCCTGCCCGCCGGCAATTACAATGTCAGCTTCACCGCACTGGATAGCCTGGGTCGCCAGATGCAGCGCTTTCAGCCCCGAACCGCAAACATCGTTAATGGTGATGGCGGAAACGGTATTAGGTAGCCCACCATTGATGGCGGACTGACGGGCCGGGTTCTGCCCGGCACCAGCGGTAAGCACCTGCCCGAGGATCACTTCATCCACGGCGTGAACATCCACGCCCGTGCGTTCCAGCAACGCTCTGACCACCATGCTGCCTAACTCAACGGCAGAGTGGCGCGCCAGTGTTCCCTGGAAGCAGCCGATCGGTGTCCTTAACGCCCCGACTATCACAACCTCTTTCATCACTACCTCAGCGCAAAATAACACCGCAATAGTAGATGATTGTTAAAAGTAGTTATCAAAGTTGTTTAAAAATGGTGATTTTTATCACAAAGGAATTTCGTATCATTTATTGGTCATCTGAACGCCACTCTGCTGTAAATGGTCGCGCAGCCAACTTCCCGCCACGCCAGGCGGTGATTTCTTATTCCACAACAGATCGATAGAGATAGCCTTTGGCCAGCCGGGCACCTGTAGCTGAACCAGCGGTTTTTCCGCGGCAAACTCCTCCACCAGCGCACAAGGGAGCGCGCACCAACCGAATCCCTGAACCGCCATACTCAGCAACAACAAATAGTTAGGCGCTGACCAGACCGGTCCGCGCGCCACGTTTGTACCGCTTTCCAGGTAGGTATTCAGGCGCAGTTCGCGCCAGGTGTGGAGTTGTTCCCATTGTAGTTTTTCCTGACTCGCCAGCGGATGCGAGTCCGCAACGTACAACCCCATCCAGGATTGCATCGGCAGCCGCGTCACGCCCATGTCGGTCGGGTAATCCTCTCTTGCCTCAATCAATCCGACCTGCGCGCGCCCTTTTTGCAGCAGATCGATCACGTCTTCATCTTCGCCAATCAGACATTCAAACTCGGTATGCGGAAACTTGCGGTCAAACTGCACCATCAGTTCTTCCAGCACATCCGGGTGCAGCGTGTCCGAAAGCACGAAGGTCAGGCGCGCCTCCGTCTCACCCGACAGCGAGATTGCCGCCTCATCGAGACGTTCGCTGGCCGTCAAAATTGCCTGCACATAGCCCAGCACCCGTTTACCTTCTTCGGTCAGCGTTGGCTGACGGGAGGATCGGTCAAACAACGCAAAACCGAGATCGGCTTCCAGATGCGCAATAGCCGTACTGATAGTGGACTGGCTTTTACGCAGCCGTCGGGCCGCCGCAGAAAATGAGCCGCAGGAAACGGTCTCTACAAATGCCGTTAACGCTTCAGGAGAGTAACGCATGAACTATCTACTTTATCGATGGATACTATCTTTTAAATATCACATAAAACGATAAAATTGCCACCATTCCGTTATCCGGGCATCAAAGAAGGTTTTAGGTTATGCAACACGATATAGTCCAGCGCCGCTCGTTAGTAGAGCGAATTTTTCATGCCGTTTGTTTTGAAGGCATTGCCACCGCGATCCTTGCGCCGACTACCGCGTGGCTGATGCAGCGTTCGGTGCTGGAAATGGGCGGACTGACCATTATTCTGGCTACCACGGCGATGATCTGGAATATCATTTATAACGCCCTGTTTGACCGCTTATGGCCGTCGCATCGGGTAAAACGTACGGCTAAAGTTCGCGCCTTTCACGCCTTAGGCTTCGAGAGCGGTTTTATTGTGATCGGGGTGAGTATCGTGGCGTTCGTGCTGAACGTCAGTCTGCTTCAGGCATTCACGTTGGAAATAGGTTTCTTCCTGTTCTTCCTGCCGTACACCATGTTCTATAACTGGGCGTATGACACATTACGCGAGCGCATGATGAAGCGCCGCCAGCAGCGCGTTACTGCCTGATAATTCAATAAATAGTCGGAATTATCTTGATTCCGGCTATTCATCCATTCACCAGCCCGCTTGTTCACACTTCCCCCAGCTCCTCTCATTTGTGGTAAATTGCGCTTCTTTTTGTTTATTTTATAGTTGATACGTTCAAATAATGTCGAAAATTTGGTCAAAAGAAGAGACTCTCTGGAGCTTCGCACTATATGGGACTGCCGTCGGCGCAGGAACCCTCTTCCTCCCCATACAGCTGGGTTCTGCAGGCGCGGTGGTGCTGTTTATCACCGCCCTCGTGGCCTGGCCTTTAACCTACTGGCCACACAAGGCGCTCTGCCAGTTTATCCTGTCGTCAAAAACGTCAGCAGGCGAAGGCATCACCGGTGCAGTCACCCATTACTACGGCAAGAAGATCGGTAACCTGATCACCACTCTCTATTTTATTGCCTTCTTTGTCGTCGTGCTGATCTACGCCGTGGCGATAACCAATTCACTCACCGAACAACTGGCAAAACATATCGCCATCGATTTGCGTGTTCGCGTGCTGGTGAGTCTCGGCGTGGTGCTGGTACTGAACCTGATTTTTCTGATGGGCCGACAAGCCACCATTCGGGTTATGGGCTTTCTGGTATTCCCGCTCATCGCGTACTTTTTGTTCCTTTCGCTCTACCTGACCGGAAGCTGGCAGCCAACGCTACTCACCGGCCAGATGTCTTTCGATCAGCACACGCTTCATCAGGTTTGGATCTCTATTCCCGTGATGGTTTTCGCTTTTAGCCATACGCCAATTATCTCAACGTTCGCCATTGACCGACGTGAGAAATACGGCGAGCAGGCCATGGGTAAATGCAAAAAAATCATGAAGGTCGCCTACGTCATCATCTGCCTGAGCGTACTGTTTTTCGTCTTCAGCTGTTTGCTTTCGATTCCAACAAACTATATCGAAGACGCGAAAAATGAAGGCGTGACCATTCTGTCAGCGTTATCGATGATGCCAAACGCACCGGCATGGCTGTCGATTTCCGGGATTATTGTCGCCGTTGTGGCGATGTCAAAATCGTTCCTTGGCACCTACTTTGGCGTGATTGAAGGGGCAACAGAAGTGGTAAAAACGTCGCTGCATCAGGTGGGCGTGAAGAAAAGCCGGGCTTTTAACCGCGCCCTGTCCATTATGTTAGTTTCGGCCATTACGTTTATCGTCTGCTGCATTAATCCTAATGCGATTTCAATGATTTACGCCATTAGCGGGCCACTCATCGCCATGATTTTGTTTATCATGCCGACTCTCTCCACTTATCTGATACCGGCGTTAAAGCCGTACCGTTCAGTGGGTAATCTGATCACTCTGATTGTCGGGTTGCTGTGTGTATCTGTGATGTTTTTTGGCTAGAACGTATAGTTAACGGCTCATTCTCCTGAAATTGGGTGCGATGCCGCTCATTTAACGACTCAGTTTCAGAAAGTATCAACCTGTGTTAGCGGAAGTAATGAACATGCTATCTCAGAGAAAGGGTTCCGTTCACCTCATGTTCATTGTTTCTCTGAAGTACCGATTCCTGTGAACGTGCAAGGGAGGCTCACCGCCGCCTCCCTTGCAACCCAGGCTCCCGGCGGGATTGTAAAGGGCGTGGCGAAGAACGCCCTTTACACGTTCACGGGTATCGATGCTTCAGATAAATGACACTGCTGAGGTGAACGGAACCCTGAGCAAGAATCACATATTCACCCTACATGCTTAACTTGACGGTATTGAACGTGGATGAGCCGTTCAACTGACTTATTTGATATACGAATCCAGTACTTTCAGGACCACATCCAAATCTTCTTCGCGCTTTATTTCATCGCCCTGATGCACGATGTGCTCGGTCAGATGCCCCTTAATCACCTCACGCATTAACCCGTTTACCGCACCGCGGATCGCCGCGATTTGCTGCAATACTGCCGCGCATTCATGCGGTTCATCCAGCATGGTTTTCAACGCCGCTACCTGCCCCTGAATCTTGCTGGTTCGGGCTTTCAGCTTTTGTTTGTCGCGGATCGTATGTGACATAGCTTTACCTTTTTAACGTCTTGCCGTAGCGACAATACCATCGACATTCTACTGGGGGGTAGTATTTCATACTGGGGGGGAGTAGAATCGGGCAAAATTAAACAACTAAGAATCATTCTCATGGGTGAGTTTTCTACACTTCTTCAGCAAGGCAATGCCTGGTTTTTCATTCCCAGCGCGATTTTATTGGGTGTGTTACACGGTCTGGAACCGGGACATTCGAAAACGATGATGGCGGCCTTTATTATTGCCATTAAAGGCACCATCAAACAGGCGGTGATGCTGGGGCTGGCGGCAACGCTGTCGCATACCGCCGTGGTGTGGTTGATAGCACTGGGCGGGATGTATATCAGCAAAGCGTTTACCGCCCAGGCCGTTGAGCCCTGGCTGCAGTTTGTCTCGGCGATTATTATTCTCGGCACTGCATTCTGGATGTTCTGGCGCACCTGGCAGGGAGAGCAGAACTGGCTGGCCCGGACGCATCACGAGCATCACCATGATCATGACGATCATCATCGCCATCATGACCACGATGATGATCATCACCATCATCACCATCATCACCACGAACACGATCATGACCATGCCGCGCTGGCAGGGCTGAGCGAGGATTCAAAAGAGTATCAGGATGCTCACGAACGGGCGCATGCCACTGATATTCAGCGCCGCTTTGCGGGCAAAGAGGTCACCAACGGCCAAATATTACTGTTCGGCCTGACCGGCGGGCTTATCCCTTGCCCAGCCGCCATTACGGTGCTGCTGATATGCATCCAGCTCAAAGCCTTCACGCTGGGCGCGACTATGGTGCTGTGCTTCAGCCTAGGACTGGCGTTGACGCTGGTGACGGTGGGTGTGGGCGCAGCAATCAGCGTACAGCAGGCGGCCAAACGCTGGAGTGGATTTAATACGCTGGCACGCAAAGCGCCTTATTTTTCCAGTGCGCTCATTGCGATGGTCGGCTTATATATGGGCATTCACGGCTATATGGGGATCGTCGGTTAACGAGCAGAGTGCGCAGCAGCAGTTGCCGCTGCGCGTAAATCCAGACTAGCTTGCGACATTCCCCCACACCAGTTGTCCTTTATGGAAGGTCGCGGTGCGGGGGGAGATGCGGGCAACCGCTTCTGCCGAACAGGAGGCATCCACCAGCACAAAGCTGGCTTCATCCTGCGCTTTCGGCCACACGCGTTCGCCTTTATCGTTTAGCGGCAGCACATCGCCGGTGGCAAGAAACAGCGCGCGCGACAGGTTAAGCTCGTTGGGGCGAATATAGAGCTGCGCGTACAGATTCGCCTTCTCCAGCATGTCTCCCAGCCCGTACGGCGACCAGTGGTCAATCACGCTGTCGGTCCCGGTAATCACCTCCACGCCTTTGTCACGCAGTTGTTTGAGCGGCATATGCAGCGTGCCAATCGGCACCGTCGAGGCAATGGTAATCTGCTGAGCCGCCATACGAGTCGCCAGCGCGTCAACCTGCTGTTCGTTAAGCGTTGCCAGCGCGAAAGCGTGGCTGATGGTCAGTTTGCCCTTCAACTGCGGCGTTTTCTCTACCGTTTCCACCATGTAATTCACCGCCGCCACGCCCGCCGGGCTGGTTTCATGCAGATGAATATCCACGCCTTTATCGTAATCCAGCGCAATCTGGAACATAGTGGCGAGGGATTTTTCCATCGCCCCGTCCACGCTGGTTGGGTCCAGACCACCAACGTAATGCGCCCCCGCTTGCATCGCTTCACGCATCAGCGGTTCAGATTTTGATAACAGCAGGCCATGCTGCGGAAATGCCACGATTTCACAGGCAAAACCCGGCTGACGACGCGCCAACACCGCCTGCAAGTTTTCCAGGTTTTTCAGCCCGGAAACCGGTTCGATGTTGCAATGGCTGCGAGCAATCGAGGTACCTTTGGATTGCAGCAAATCGATAAGCTTTTCCGCGCGCTCCTGGGTGTAAGGCTGGAGTTCAGGCAGCAGCTTTTGCTCCAGGCGGATCATATCCTGAATAGTGGTGCCAGCCGGACGGTTCAGTGAGCGCCACGGACCGCCATAAAAGGTTTTATCCAGGTGGATGTGCATGTCGCGCATAGCGGGCAGCATCAGCTTGCCGCCCGCATCGTAGTGCGGCAGTGTCGCATCCGGATGCTGCTTATTCTCGCGCAACGCAACGATTTTTCCGTCCTGGATTTCGATGGTTTGCAGCGCGGTACGGGTATGGACTGCCACCGAATTTTCGTACCCGAACCCGGCTTCCAGCAGGACGTTATCCAGGTAATAGTGTTTATCGTTAATCGTCATTGTGCTCTTCGGCCCGCAGGTGTTCCCGACAGGATTAGCAGCATACGCGACCGGGGCCACCGCGCCAAACAGCGCGGCAGCGGTCACCATTTTTCCGCTCTGGCTTAAAAATTCGCGGCGGCTGTTACTTTCTTTCATTCGCATCTCCTCTCAGGAATGGACAATGTGGGTACCCGTTTCGCCGCGGAGTGCGGCGGGCAGACATTCCGGCGTGGTGATGATTACCCGCTTACCGCCGCGTGCCAGGAATGTCAGGCTGGCAACGATTTTGGGTAGCATGCTGCCCGGCGGGAAATGTCCTTCCTGCATATAGCGGGTCATCGTGGCGACATCCACCGTATCCAGCGCCTGCTGCTCAGGTTTGCCAAAGTGAATACACACTTTCTCAACACCGGTGGTGATCACCAGAATGTCGGCGTGAATCTCCTGCGCCAGCAGCGCTGTGGAAAGATCTTTATCAATCACCGCGTCCACGCTCTGGTAATCACCTTGCTCACCACGCACCACCGGGATCCCGCCGCCGCCCGCGCCAATCACCACAAAGCCTTGCCGGGTTAGCGCCTTAATCGCCTCCGCTTCGACGATGCGCTTCGGCTCTGGCGAAGCGACCACCCGACGGTAGCCGCGCCCGGAATCCTCCACAAAGCACCAGCCGGGATTGACCCGCAGCAGTTCATCGCGCTGGGCTGCGTTAAAGAACGCGCCGATAGGTTTGGTTGGATTCGCGAAGCCCGGATCGTTTTTGTCGACCTCCACCTGGGTCACCACGGTGACCGCTTTCTGCTCGCCGCGCCGCGCCAGACGATTGTTCAGCGCTTGTTGGATCAGATAACCGATGCCGCCCTGGGTATCGGCGACACAGTTTGCCAACGGGGTCAACGGCAAACCTTCACGCTCATGCGCGATTTCCGCCCGTCGCAGATCCAGCCCCACCTGCGGTCCGTTACCGTGCGTCAGCACAATGTTGTAGTCCGATGCCAGCATCTCCAGCACCGTATCCGCCACCGCTTTCACCGCTTCAGCCTGGTGCGCAATCGACTGGCTGGCGTTATCTTTGATAATGCTGTTGCCGCCAATGGCAACGACCACAAGTTCTTTCATAGTGTCATCTTCCGCTTGCAGGCGATTCAGGTGGATTTTGTCGGTTGCTGCTCAGGCGCAGTCACCGCTTCACGGCTGTCGAGCACGTGCTTGAGGACAAACATGCCGCTCATCATCAGGTAGGCCAGCACAAACATCATTGAGCTGCCCTCTGCAAAGCCGACCGCCGGGGAGTGGATCACGCCAAACAGCGACAGCAGTGCGCCAAAGGCGGCGGCAATCGCCCCACGCAGCGGCTTATTCATAATGGCGAAGATGGCGACACAGCCCCACAGCATGCTGGCCAGCGGCGCGCCGCTTCCCAGATGCACCAGCCCGTCGTAATAGACGCCTTTGCTGTGCAGCAGGTCGCTACCGAGCTTACCGGCTGACGTACCGGCCGCGCCCATCACGCTATTAACGATGGTTAGCGCCCAGTTAGCGATCCACGGGAACAGACAGATGAAGATAACGGGAACCTCGACTTTGGGCGTTTCTCGCACCACCTGGTTGGCGGTCACCACGCCGATAAACACCAAAATCGGCACTATCGCGGTCATCGGAATAATGGCGAGCATAAACGCCCCCAGACCAAACAGCGGTACCAGGAACATGGTGATGCCTGAAGCGAGGGTGTAACCAATGCTGGCGCCCATCGCCTTCCAGCCTGCATGGCCGACATACACGGTCACCGGGAACGGGTTGCCCAGCATGCAACCGAGCATGGAGGCAAAACCGTTCGCCATCATGACCTTACGGGTGTTGTACTCATCGCCTGCGGCGTGCGCGCTTTCTATGTTTTCGAGGTCAAAAATGTAGTTCGCCAGACCCAGAGGCACCGCAGACGCCAGATACGGCAGCGCGTGCGGCAACCCTTGCAGGAAGCTGTCGACATGAATTTCCGGCGGGTTAAAGCCAAAAGAAGACATCGACGCTTTAATCGCTTCCGGGCTTTGCAAACCCGAGATCCACGCCAGGGCCGTCCCGGCAATCAGCAGCAGCAAACCGGTAGGAATGCGGGCAAAAATCGGCTTCTTACCGAACCAGTTAATAAAGATCAGCAGCAGGACGATGAAAGAAACGGTTGGCGCTTCAAATGCCTGCAGCATTGGGTTCATCGCCAACAGCAGCAGACCCAGGCCGGATAAACAAGAGAGCAGTACCGTTCGTGGGATCATCTTGCGGATGGTCTCGCCCAGGAAGGAGCCGCCCACCAGGATTAACGCTTCCACAAAGCACCATACCAGCGCAATCTGGATGGCGAAGTTGGCATCTTTGGTTTGCTGATAAACCGGCATCAGCACCAGGAAGGTCACGGTAAAGATCGACGGTGCGCTCGGCCCGGACGGCAGCGCCGTTACGTCATTACGTCCGGTATGTTTTGCCATTTGCAGGCCAAACCAGGCGTAGCAGACGCTGGCCACCAGCACCGCCAGGCCAAAGGCAGGCGCAATGCGGCCATAGACTATTTCGGTTGGGATCCCGACGACAAAAATGAGCAGCCCCATCATTGTCAGCAGGTTCGTCAGGTTGTTGGTCATCAGCCCAAAGTAAGCCGCCCAGTCACCACGTTTCCATTCTAGTTTTATGCTGTTCATGGAATATCCTTAACAGGTTAAGCATCGTTTGCGATCGCGGAGATCGCCCAGCCCTGCAGGTAAGCAACGTTTTGCGCTTTGCTACTGTGGGGCTAACACCGTTAGCCCCGGTTGTTGTTATTAGCAGTAGCGGTCACGCCAGTTGAGGATCGCCTTTTCAAAACAGGCGAACGGCGGGTGAACGATTCCGGCGCCGATCATGCCGATCCCCGCATCTTTGTGCGCAATGGCGGTGTTGATCACTGGCAAAATGCCGGTGCTGCCCACGCGCGTAATGTCGATAGCAGTCGGTACGCCCATAAAACCGAGCAGCGGAATGGTAACGTTGGGGTTTTCACCGAGGGTGATTTCGCGCATCTGGCGAGAGAAATCGACCGCCTCCTCGACCGTACCGCCGACCAGCGCCACAATGGCAGGCGCCGTCGCCATGGCAAAACCGCCAATGCCATAGGTTTCGGTAATCGCGCTATCGCCAATATCGCGCCCGGAATCTTCCGGCTTATAGCCCGCGAACATTGGGCCAATCACCTGCTGCGCCGGACCGGTAAACCATTGCCCCGGCAACCCGCTGACGCGCAGACCGAACTCGACGCCGTTACGCGCCATCGTCGTGACCACGGTGCTGTATTCAATGCCGTGTGCAGCGTCCATCGCGGCTTTACACATCGCCATCCAGGTCGGCCCGGAGAAGTAATCACTGCTGAGGACGAACTCGAATACCTCGCGCTGCTGCTCAACCGGATAACCGGTCTGGATGATCCACGGCGTTAGCGCCTGAATCAGTAGCGCCGTCCCGGCGTTGTTACGGTTATGGCATTCATCGCCCATGTGCAACGCCTGCGCCAGCATCAGACGCAGATCGATTTCGCCCGCCAGTTTCATGGCATCACGCAGCATCGGTCCCATCACATCGCGCATCCAGTTCAGGCGATCGATAACGCTCTGATCGTTCGCCCCCATGCGCAGGATCTTCGCCATCTGCTCGCTCATATTGGTATATGCGCGGTTGCCGTAGGTTTTGTTCTCCACGATGTGCATAAACATCGACGCTGACGTCACACCCGCCATCGAGCCAACACAGTCATGCTCGTGGCACGGAGAGAAGATGATCTCCCCCGAGGCGGCCAGTTCGGCGGCTTCATCCAGATCTTTCGCCAGCCCTTCAAACACCAGCGCCCCGGTTACCGCGCCCTTCATCGCGCCGCACATTTTTTCCCAGCGGATCGGCGGGCCGGCGTGCAAAATGGTGTTGCGGGTCATGCCCGGCACCACGTTGATGGCCTGGTCATAACCAATCAGCACCGGATGCGACTGGATGATGCGCTCCAGCGCCTGCTGGTTAGCGGCCGCGATTTTGTCCGCCAGCGGCGAATCAGCAATGTCGTCCAGCGCCGCGACCACCTGCATGTTGCCCTGGCCCGGCGGCGTCCAGTCAAGCAGGGTTACCGGTACGTTCTGCTTTTTCAGGTCATCGCTGAACATCGCGATGCCGACGTTAATCACGTTCAGCGGCTGGTTAAACAGTGTCTGGCTCATCAGGCTTCCTCCCCTTTACAGATAAATTCACGCGCCAGCAATCCGGTGTTGGTACTACTGCTCGCCCAGATAACCCCGGCATCGGTCAGCATCTGGCACTGTTTTTCCAGCGACGGCGTATCGAGATCGGTTCCCAGCACATAGCCGAGGATTTCCAGAGGACGACCCTCTGCGGCGGCGATCGCTTTGGCTTCAACGATCGCGTCCAGCATCACCCCGACCGGATCTTCATGCGATCCAAATCCAAGCACGAAATCCATCACGATCACGCCCACTTCAGGATCGCGCGCCTCCTGCAGCAGACGACTGATACGGTTGGTGGGATCGATCATCGGGTGTGGTTTACCGTTGGTAAAATCGTCATCACCGAAATCAAGGAAGGTATGCGCCACGCTGCGGTTGAGATCTTTCAGGCGGAACGCCGGATCGGGGTGAATGTTGCTGTAAACCTGCGCGTGTTTTTCCATGGCGGCAAACATCGCCTCATCACACAACGTGCCGCCGCAGAATAAGCCACGGATGTACTTTTGCTGTGGGGTCAGGCGGGCGCGGACCTCTTCAATCAGCGGCCAGTTGAGCGGATGCAGGTCCAGGCTCTCTTTTTTCACGCCGGTCAGCAGCACCGCTTTCAGCGCCGCTTCTTTGGTACCGCGTGCAAACTGCAGACCTTGTTCATCCGCAGGCGCGGCTTCGCGTCCGAGGAAGCACACCACGACTGGCTTTTGGCAGGCGCGCGCACGCTCCAGCACCTTGCGCGCCACCGCTGGGGCAGGAGGTTTAGAGATAAGCGCAATGATTTCGGTTTGCGGATCGGCTTCCAGCATGCCAATCGCATCAAGCATCATCAGGCCGCCAATCTTCTCACTCAGATCGCGACCACCGGTGCCAATCAGTTGGGAAATCCCGCCGCCAAATTCATGAATGCGCACGCTCAGTTCCTGGCTGCCAGTGCCGGATGCGCCCACAATCCCAATGTTGCCGCGACGTACCGCGTTGCCAAAGCACAGCGCCGCGCCGTTAATAATGGCGGTTCCGCAGTCTGGCCCCATCATCAACAGCCCCTTTTCGTGCGCCAGCTGTTTTAGCGCCAGTTCATCCTCAAGAGAAACGTTGTCAGAGAACAGCATCACATTGAGGTTATTTTGCAGCGCCTGACGCGCTTCACGCGCCGCAAACAAACCGTTGACCGAGATCACCGCCAGATTGCTGTCAGGAACATGCTTTTTCGCGCTGGCGAGCGTGGCATAGCGCGCTTCATGCTGGCCGCCCTGCTCTTTATGCGTAAACAGATCTTCAATTGCGACCAATGTCTGGTCGTTCGCCGCCTCGCTGGCGCCTTTAATGACAATCATCAGGTCGCCACTTTTCGCCTCTTCCAGTTCAGGCGTCAGCAGGCCGAGATTCTTCAGCACGCCCTTGTTCATTTCCGTAGCCATCGCCACGAATGCCTGCTCAACGCCATCGAGCTTATTGGCGCGTGTGGAGATAGACATCAGTGAAACGGAATCAAAATACGTGTTCTTTTTAACAACTATCCTGATCGACATAATTCCCTCCGGACCTGTGGCTCAGGGCGCAGGCGTCCGCCATGCCATACAGCATGTCGCAGCCAGAACTTGAGCCGATATTTTTAATGTCAGTAATATATTGCGTAGAAACGGGTTGTTGCTCAGTAATAATATGCTGCAGCAGCCGCACGACGCTTTCCCGATAACGTTGATGCAAAGCTTCTTCGAGCGTTATTTTGCT
>NZ_JAHLQZ010000100.1:0-14816 GCF_018919505.1 Citrobacter sp. S55_ASV_140 | reverse complement strand
CGGTTTTCAGGCTGCTCGGGCCGAGGCGTGCAAACTTGAACATTAAGAACAATTCTGCCACCAGGAACAGGGTATACAGGCCACAAATCAGGATCATGGAGAACAGCAGATCGCCTACTGTCAACGATGAGTTTGCCACCGCCGTTGGTAATACTTCGCCGATTGCCCATGGTTGTCGGCCATATTCGGCGACAAACCAACCTGCTTCTACAGCAATCCACGGCAGTGGAATACCGTACAGCGCGGCACGCAGCAGCCATTTTTTCTCACCGATGCGGTTACGAATGACGCTCCAGAAGGAAAGCGCAATAATGGCCAGCAGCAAGAAGCCACACGCCACCATGATACGGAAAGCGAAATACAGCGGCGCAACGCGAGGGATAGAATCTTTCGTTGCCTGTTGAATTTGCGCTTCGGTTGCGTCGGTGACGTTGTCCGTATAGCGTTTCAGGAGCAGACCATAACCCAAATCTTTCTTCATGCTGTTGAACTGGTCACGAACAGCCTGATCGGTTGACCCCGCACGCAATTCTTCCAGCAGCTGATACGCCTTCATCCCGTTACGGATACGCTCTTCATGCTGCGCCATCAGGTCTTTCAGACCAATGACCGGTGTATCAACAGAGCGGGTGGCAATGATGCCCAGCGCATAAGGAATTTGAATCGCAAATTTGTTTTCTTGTTTATCCTGGTCGGGAATACCGAACAAGGTAAACGCAGCAGGAGCAGGTTGAGTTTCCCACTCAGCTTCAATAGCGGCGAGTTTAGTTTTCTGTACGTCGCCCATTTCGTAACCGGATTCATCACCCAGCACGATAACAGACAGCACAGCCGCCATACCAAAGCTGGCAGCAATCGCGAAGGAGCGTTTTGCGAACGCAAAGTCACGGCCTTTCAGCATGTAATAAGCACTGATGCCAAGAATGAACATCGCGCCAGTGACATACCCTGATGCCACCGTGTGAACAAATTTCACCTGGGCAACCGGGTTGAGCACCAGTTCGGAGAAGCTCAGCATCTCCATACGCATGGTTTCGAAGTTGAAATCCGCGGCGATTGGGTTTTGCATCCAGCCGTTCGCTACCAGAATCCACAATGCGGACAGGTTAGAACCCAGTGCCACCAGCCAGGTGACGCACATATGCTGGACTTTACCCAAACGGTCCCAACCGAAGAAGAACAGACCTACAAAGGTGGATTCGAGGAAGAAGGCCATCAAACCTTCGATAGCCAGCGGCGCACCGAAAATATCCCCTACATAGTGGGAATAGTAAGACCAGTTAGTCCCGAACTGGAACTCCATGGTCAGACCGGTAGCCACACCCAGAGCGAAGTTGATACCAAACAACTTGCCCCAGAACTTGGTCATATCTTTATAAATCTGTTTGCCGGAAAGGACGTAGACCGTTTCCATAATGGCCAGCAAGAACGCCATACCGAGCGTCAGTGGCACAAACAGGAAGTGGTACATCGCGGTCAAGGCAAACTGTAAGCGCGACAGTTCGACTATATCTAACATCATGACTCCTTGCTCATCGCATGAAGACTCCGAGAGTGAACCCCGTTAGAAAGGGTCACACGCATGCCCCAATACAAATTTATCTGCTTCCTTCCGCCGCCGTTCATTCTTCTCATTTGAAGAAAAGACAATGATGAAAGGTTACAAACATGTTAATAAAACACTCAAATTGATCCCGCAATTATATTACGCCGTAAAATCCTTACAATAAACAGGTTTTTATCGAGACAAATTTGCATTTTTCGATAGTGATCAATTTATAGCTAATTTACCACTTTCAGACCAATTTGATCTGTAGCAATTTAACCTCTTTTGACGATGTTTTCCAAGTTTTAAACTTTGATTTAAATCAATTTTCAAATTTGTTGTTAATGGTGTTTAACACTACGAGGACTAGTGAACACCATGTTAACAACATGTTTTTCAATGAGTATTTGTCGTTACTATAAATGATAGGATATTTATTTAAATCTACACGGTCTTTTAACCAACCAGGCAAATAAAATTGCCAGCAGATAAAGAGTCACTATTGCTGGGTAGCTCACAGTTTTTTGTTTAGCAAGGCGTGGAATAGTTATTTCATACAAATTATTCATTTTATTTTTACTTATAATTAACACCGTGATGTAACTATCTCAACTGGAAGCGGAAACGCTCCCCATTGGCCAACGCATTGCATTGAGCGTTCTGGCGCAGAAAGTCCGCCTGTCACTTTTGTCATCACCATAAGTTATCGTTCACGTCGCGTCTTCGCTTCTGTGGCAAAGATTAAATATGCCACAAACAATTCATTATCATTTTTATCCTAAATTTAACAAAGGAATAATTGTGACATATAAGATTAATAAATAAAAAACCGTTAGGTTGTTCACAAGTTATTTAGTGAAGGGAATTTTTGAAATTATTAAAATTGTTACCTGAATGACGCGCCCAACAAAATAAGATTTTGATCACAAACATGGCAAGTTATTTATTACTCGATTTTCTAAAAAATTAAAACCAGAACAAAAAACACATAGTAAGCACATGATTAAAAACACATTTTTATGAGAATAAATATAACAATCATTTTTGTCAGGATATTTTGAAAATAGATCAATTGCTTCCTTTTTCTCTTCCACAGAAACTCCAACCCTATTAAAAGGTTGTCACAATCCAAGCTCTGAATATTAGAAAAGTATTTTCACTTATTGACCATCAGCCCTACAGAGGATTACCCATGAAAAAATCTACACTTGTTATTGGCGTTATCGGTGCTGACTGCCATGCAGTAGGCAATAAAGTTCTGGATCGCGTTTTTACTGCGCATGATTTTCACGTAATCAACCTCGGGGTGATGGTGAGTCAGGATGAATATATCGATGCCGCGATCGAAACAGGCGCCGATGCCATCGTGGTGTCCTCTATTTACGGGCATGGTGACATTGACTGCCTCGGGTTACGTGAACGCTGCATCGAACGCGGACTCGGTGACATTCTGCTGTACGTCGGCGGCAACCTGGTTGTAGGCAAACATGACTTCGCCGATGTGGAAGTGAAGTTTAAAGAGATGGGATTTAACCGCGTCTTCGCCCCCAGCCACGATCTGGAAGATGTCTGCGCGCTTATCGCCAATGATATTCACCAACACAATGGCCTCGAACAGCGTTGCCTGGAAGAGGCTATCTGATGCAAACAGTTTCTGTCGATATCGGCTCGACCTGGACCAAGGCAGCCCTCTTCGCCCATGAAGGCGAGGAGTTAACCCTGGTAAACCATGTCCTGACCCCAACCACCACACATCATCTGGCAGACGGTTTTTTTGCCAGCCTGAATCAGGTGCTAAATGTTGCCGATGCTCGCCCGTTACTGAAAAGTGGTGAAGTGCAGTTGAAATACTCCTCCTCGGCTAAAGGTGGGCTCGCCGTTGCAGCGATGGGGCTGGTGCCTTCCATTACGCTGGAATCGGCAAAAGTTACCGCCCATTCGGCAGGAGCGAAAATCGCGCAATATTATTCGTACAAGCTGAACCGTCATGACATACAGGAGCTGGAATCATCACCACCGGACATTCTGTTATTTACCGGCGGTACAGACGGTGGAGAAGAAAGCTATGGTCTGGCGAATGCGCGTGCATTGGCAGACTCGAAGCTGGATTGCGCCATTATCTACGCAGGAAACCGGGACATTCAGGATGAAATACAAACGATTCTCGGACACAAGGATCTGACCACGGTAGACAACATACTGCCTGATCTCGATCACCCGAATCCGTTTGCCGCACGCCAGGCGATTTGTGATGTGTTTTTGTCGCGCATTGTGAAAGGCAAAGGTCTGGATGTCATTGTCGGTGAAACAGGCGAAGAGCCAATGCCGACGCCATGGACGGTATATGAGTTAGTCAAAGCCATTAGCGATTACGACAGCGCATGGAAGGAATTCATGCTGATTGATATGGGTGGAGCCACCACGGATGTCTATTCGGCCAGCGCGAATACCCTCTCCCCCGATACCGTCCTGCATGGCGTTCCAGAACCTTTCGTCAAACGTACCGTTGAAGGCGACCTGGGAATGCGCGTTTCCGCCGTCGTGGTGGGAGAAAGCACACAGGAAATGGTGAAAGTCATCTTCGCCCAACAGCCGCAGCGCGAGGAAGCGTTTTACCGCTACCTGCGTCATTTGGTTGGGCAGCCGGATTACCTGCCACTCAGCGAGGAGGAGAAATATTTCGACACTCTGCTGGCAGGTTTATGCGTGGGCTATGCCGCTGAGCGCCACGCGGGCACTAAAAAGCAGGTTTGCACCTGCGTGGGTAACGTGGATTTACAGATGGGTCGCGATCTCACCACCGTACGCAAAGTCGTCGGTTCAGGTGGATGGCTCTCTCGCGCCAGCCAGTTCGATATCCATAACTGGCTCAAATACCGGGAGCTGGACGACCAGGGTAAAAGAATTCTGTTACCGAACCAGTTTGAGTATTACCGCGATTCAAATGGCCTGCTCCCTCTACTGGCAAATGTCGCCAGGCTGTACCCGCAAGCCGCTGCTCGCACCAGCATTCAGTGTTTAACCCTACAAAACTAAAGGCAGCTACGAATGGAACTTCGAAATAAAAAATTGACCCATGACGAATTCATGACCGAAAGGCATCAGGTGTTGCAAACCTGGGAAACCGGTAAAGACGTTGAGAACTTCGAAGATGGCGTGAAGTACCAGCAATCAATTCCGGATAAAAAGCGCTTCTCCCTTGCCCTGCTGAAGGCCGATCAGGAAGGTAGAACCCTGAGCCAACCGCGCGCAGGCGTGGCGTTAATGGACGAGCATATTGCGCTGCTCAAAACGTTGCAGGAAGAGTGCGACCTCCTGCCAAGTACTATTGATGCCTACACCCGTCTGAACCGCTATGAAGAAGCCGCTGTCGGGATCCAGAAATCCATCGAAGCAGGGACTTCCAAGCTGAATGGTTTACCGGTCGTCAATCACGGGGTTGCTGCCTGCCGCCGTATGACTGAGTCACTGGAAAAACCGATCCAGGTTCGCCACGGTACGCCGGACGCGCGCCTGCTGGCAGAAATCGCCATGGCCAGTGGCTTTACCAGCTACGAAGGCGGCGGTATCTCTTACAACATCCCTTATGCCAAACGCGTCACCCTGGAAAAATCCATCCGCGACTGGCAGTACTGCGATCGTCTGATGGGTCTGTATGAAGAGAACGGTATTCGCATCAACCGCGAACCGTTTGGTCCGCTGACCGGCACCCTGATCCCACCATTTATGTCCCACTCGGTTGCGATTATTGAAGGTCTGCTGGCGCTGGAACAGGGCGTGAAGTCAATCACCGTCGGCTACGGTCAGGTCGGTAGCCTGACGCAGGATATCGCCGCTATTCAGGCGCTGCGTGAGCTGTCCCACGAATACTTCCATAACCACGGCTTCGACGATTACGAGCTGAGCACCGTTTTCCATCAGTGGATGGGCGGATTCCCGGAAGATGAAGCGAAAGCCTTCTCCGTTATCGCCTGGGGCGCAGCGGTTGCCGGTATGTCGGGCGCAACAAAAGTGATCACCAAAAGCCCGCACGAAGCGTTCGGTATCCCAACAGCGGCCGCTAACGCTCAGGGTCTTAAAGCATCACGCCAGATGCTCAACATGGTCAGCGACCAGAAATTCCCGCAGTGCGCAGCCGTGGAACAGGAAGTCGAGCTGATCAAGAGCGAAGTCCGCGCGGTGCTGAAAAAAGTCTTTGAACTCGGCAATGGCGATATTGCACGCGGTACGGTGCTGGCCTTTGAAGCAGGCGTGCTGGATGTGCCTTTCGCCCCTGCCGCCTGTAACGCCGGGAAGATTCTGCCGGTACGCGATAACACAGGGGCCATCCGTATTCTCGAAGCCGGCGCTGTTCCGCTGCCGAAAGACATTCTCGCCCTGCACCACGACTACGTCGCAGAGCGCGCGCATTTCGAAGGCCGTAAACCTTCTTTCCAGATGGTCATTGATGACATCAACGCCGTATCCCACAGTAAATTAATAGGAAGACCATAATGAAAATTAAACAGGCCCTTTTCACCGCTGGCTACTCCTCATTTTATTTTGACGATCAGCAGGCCATCAAAAACGGTGCCGGTCATGACGGGTTTATCTATACCGGCTCTCCGGTAACGCCTGGTTTTACCTCTGTCCGCCAGGCGGGTGAATGCGTTTCTGTGCAGTTGGTTCTGGAAAACGGCGCAGTGGCGGTAGGCGATTGTGCTGCGGTGCAATATTCAGGCGCAGGCGGTCGCGACCCGCTGTTCCTGGCTGAAAATTTTATTCCTTTCCTCAACGATCATATCAAGCCGCTGCTGGAAGGCCGTGACGTGGATGCTTTCCTGCCAAACGCCCGCTTCTTTGATCAGTTGCGTATCGATGGCCATCTGCTGCATACCGCCGTCCGTTACGGCCTTTCTCAGGCACTGCTCGACGCGGCGGCGCTGGCGACCGGCCGTCTGAAAACTGAAGTGGTGTGCGACGAGTGGCAACTGCCATGCGTCCCGGAAGCCATTCCATTATTTGGTCAGAGTGGTGATGACCGTTATATCGCCGTCGACAAAATGATCCTTAAAGGCGTGGACGTTCTGCCGCACGCGTTGATCAACAACGTGGAAGAGAAGCTGGGCTTTAAAGGTGAAAAGCTGCGTGAGTATGTGCGCTGGTTGTCTAATCGCATCTTAACCCTGCGCACCAGTGAGCGTTATCACCCGACGCTGCACATTGATGTCTATGGCACTATCGGTCTGATCTTCGATATGGATCCGGTGCGCTGCGCTGAATACATCGCCAGCCTGGAAGCGGAAGCTCAGGGCCTGCCGCTGTACATTGAAGGTCCGGTGGATGCCGGTAACAAGCCGGATCAGATCCGCATGTTAACCGCCATTACCAAAGAACTGACCCGTCTGGGTTCCGGCGTGAAAATCGTTGCAGATGAGTGGTGTAACACCTATCAGGACATTGTGGACTTCACCGACGCGGGCAGCTGCCACATGGTGCAGATCAAAACCCCGGATCTGGGCGGTATTCACAACATCGTTGACGCAGTGCTGTATTGCAACAAACACGCGATGGAAGCCTATCAGGGCGGTACCTGTAACGAAACGGAAATCAGTGCTCGCACCTGCGTACACGTCGCGCTGGCTGCGCGTCCTATGCGCATGCTGGTCAAACCAGGTATGGGTTTCGATGAAGGTCTCAACATCGTGTTTAACGAAATGAACCGCACCATCGCGCTGTTGCAAACTAAGGATTAAGAGATGGCACGCACATTTAAGATCTTATCGCCTACGGCTATCCTGGGTTATGGCTTCCCGGAAGAGAGTTTTCGTAAAGCCATGGAAGAGTCACCGGATCTTATTGCTGTTGACGCAGGTTCCTCCGATCCTGGCCCTCACTACCTGGGGGCGGGTAAACCTTTTACCGACAGGGCCGGAGTGAAACGCGATCTGCGCTATATGATCGTGGCAGGCGTTAAGAACAACATCCCGGTAGTGATTGGCACGGCCGGTGGTTCAGGCGCCGCTCCGCATCTGGAGTGGTGTCGCCAAATAATCCATGAGATTGCCCAGGAAGAAAAACTGTCCTTCTCCATGGCGCTCATCCCGTCTGATGTTGACAAAGAAATCGTTCATCAGGCGCTGGATAACGGCAAAATCACCGCGCTCGATTTTGTGCCTGAACTGACTCACGAGGCAATTGAAGACAGCACCTACATTGTCGCGCAGATGGGCGTCGAGCCATTCCAGCGCGCGCTGCAAGCCGGTGCGCAGGTGGTACTGGGCGGACGAGCCTACGATCCGGCCTGCTTCGCCGCGCTGCCGATTATGCAGGGCTTTGATGAAGGTCTGGCGCTTCATTGCGGTAAGATCCTTGAGTGTGCCGCCATTGCCGCCACCCCTGGCTCTGGCTCAGATTGTGCGATGGGGATCATTGACGACAACGGCTTTACGCTGAAAGCGTTCAATCCCAAGCGTAAGTTCACTGAAACTTCCGCGGCGGCGCACACCCTGTATGAGAAGTCCGATCCGTACTTCCTGCCGGGGCCAGGCGGCGTGCTGAACCTGAAAGCGTGCACCTTCACCCAGGTTAACGAGGGCGAAGTGTATGTCAGCGGTTCACGTCATGAAGAAACGCCGTATGCGTTGAAACTGGAAGGCGCACGTCAGGTTGGCTTCCGCTGCCTGACCATCGCCGGAACGCGCGACCCGATCATGATTGCCGGAATTGACACTATTCTCGAAGAGGTACAGGCCAGCGTTAAGCGTAACCTCTCGCTGAATGACGACAGTATCCGTATGACGTTCCACCTGTACGGTAAGAACGGTGTGATGGGCAACCATGAGCCGATGAAAACCGCCGGTCATGAACTGGGGATTTTGCTGGACGTCGTCGCGCCGACGCAGGATATCGCCAACAGCGTTTGCTCGCTGGTGCGCTCTACCCTACTGCACTACGGTTATGAAAATCGCATTGCGACCGCGGGCAACCTCGCCTTCCCGTTCTCGCCATCCGATATTCAGAGTGGACCGGTGTATGAGTTCTCGATCTATCACCTGATTGAAGCGAGCGATGCGCTGCGTTTTGATTTCCACATTGAACAGGTGACGCCAGAAGGAGTTCAGGCATGAAACACTCAATTTGTTCGCTGGCGCAAGTCATTCGTTCCAAAAATGCCGGGCCGTACGAACTGGTTTTAGATATTTTATTTAAAACCCGTGAAGATTATCAGCGAGTGAAGCGTTCAGAACAATTAACGCCACAACTTATTGCTGGTTTGTATAATGTCAAACCTGACTTTATTCATAATATTGTCTGGTTTGACCCGGCGAATGCCGTAAAAATTGTCATGCCGCGCGATATTATCTCCGGCAACATTGGTGACAATGATGTTTATGGTGCGCAGCAACACGCGCCATTATTAAGTATTGAGTTCGACCTGTAGTAAAAAACACAATAACAGCCATTGGAGCACAGAATTCAGCTGTATCACAGTGCTTCGAATTATTCATGCGGTTGGTCACAACAGGCGTGCGTCTGAACTGCTGTCCAGGTTCAGGCGCGCGCCGCCCTACACAATTCCAATTACCAACCTTTATCCGATGGAGTACACATGAAGAAAATAAGTTTAACGAAGATGATCATATTAGGTCTGATACTCGGCATGATTGCCGGGGTGGCCATAAATAATATGGTCGCGGCTGAAACGGCAAAATCTTATGCAGCAGATATTTCCATTTTTACCACCATATTCTTACGCATGGTGAAAATGATTATCGCGCCATTGGTTATTTCAACTCTGGTTGTGGGTATTGCCAAAATGGGCGATGCCAAAACGCTGGGACGTATATTTTCGAAAACCTTCTTCCTGTTTATTTGCGCCTCACTGCTGTCAATCGCGCTGGGCCTGGTTATCGTTAATATTTTCCAGCCAGGCGCTGGCATCAACTTTGTTCCGCATGACGCCGGGGCCGTTGCCGCCGTTAAATCTGAACCGTTCACGCTGAAAGTATTTATCTCGCACGCGGTACCAACCAGTATTGTTGATGCGATGGCACGTAACGAAATTCTGCAGATCGTCGTCTTCTCAATTTTCCTCGGTTGCAGCCTGGCTGCGATTGGTGAAAAAGCCGAGCCGATCGTGAAGGTTCTGGACTCACTGGTGCACGTAATGCTGAAGCTGACGGGCTACGTCATGCTGTTTGCGCCACTGACCGTGTTTGCCGCTATCTCGGGTCTGATTGCCGAACGTGGTCTGGGAGTAATGGTCAGCGCCGGGATCTTTATGGGTGAGTTCTACCTGACGCTGGGTATGCTGTGGGCGATCCTGATCGGTCTGTCCACCATGATCGTCGGGCCTTGCATCGCGCGCTTAACGAAATCAATCCTCGAACCAGCACTGTTGGCCTTCACCACCTCCAGCTCTGAAGCCGCCTTCCCAGGCACGCTGGACAAACTGGAAAAATTCGGCGTTTCCTCAAAAATCGCCAGTTTCGTTCTGCCTATCGGTTACTCCTTTAACCTGGTCGGCTCGATGGCGTACTGCTCCTTTGCCACCGTATTTATTGCTCAGGCGTGCAATATCGAACTAAGCATGGGCGAGCAAATCACCATGCTGTTGATCCTGATGCTGACCTCGAAAGGGATGGCGGGCGTACCGCGTGCATCAATGGTTGTTATCGCCGCTACCCTGAACCAGTTCAACATTCCGGAAGCCGGTCTGATCCTGCTAATGGGTGTGGATCCATTCCTCGATATGGGTCGTTCCGCTACCAACGTCATGAGTAATGCCATGGGTGCTGCCATTGTAGGTCGTTGGGAAGGTGAACACTTCGGCCAGGGCTGTCGCGGAACTGCGCCAGTGAAGACACCGGAACAAGAACGTCCGGCGACCGAACCGTCAGAAGTTGCGATGTCCTGATAGCACGCGATTGCCGGATGGCGCTCGCGCTTATCCGGCAAGATGATGAACACACCAACAGGATTACACCATGAATAAAACCCTTATCGGCGTGAGTCTCTTTTCTTTCAGCCTCTTGTTTTGCGCCACCTCATTCGCGCAAACCGCGCCGGATTACGCAAAGATTATCGACCAGGCACATCAGAAATATAAAAGTAACAACGATGGCAAAGTCGCCGACTACATCCCTGCCCTGGCGACCTACAGCCCGAAAAATTTTGCCATCACCATTGCCACGGTGGACGGCAAGATCTATCAGGTGGGTGATGTTAACAAACCCTTCCCTATGGAATCCCTGAGTAAAGTCTTCACCCTGGCGCTCGCCATGGAACAGCATGGCCCACAGGTCGTCCTGGAGAAACTTGGGGCCAATGCCACCGGCATGCCATTCAATTCTGGTTTGGCGGTAGAACTGACTAAAGGCGCACCGGAAAACCCGCTGGTAAACGCCGGGGCGATGAGCACCGTTAGCCTGATCGAAGCCAAAGATAAAACCGATCGCTGGAACAAAATCCTCGACAACCTGAACGTCTGGGCTGATGCCACACTCACCGTGAACGAGCCGGTTTTCAAATCCGAGATGGAAACCAACCAGCACAACCAGGCGCTGGCGAAGCTGATGGAATCCTATAACAGCTTCTATGGCAACACAGACGACGCTGTCGAAATTTATACCCGTCAGTGCTCCGTCGATATCACCGTTGAGCAACTGGCCAAAATGGGCGCGGTACTCGCGAACAAAGGCAAATCACCGTTCAACGGTAAGCAATTGCTGAATGAAAAATATGTCCCGCAGGTACTGGCTGAAATGGCCATTGCCGGCTTGTACGACGGTAGTGGTAAGTGGCTGTACACCGTAGGCATCCCGGCGAAAAGCGGCGTCGGCGGTGGGATGGTTGCCGTTGTGCCAGGCGAATATGCGATAGCCGTCTATTCCCCGCCGCTGGATGAAGCCGGTAACAGCGTTCGTGCCCAGAAAACGATCGAATATGTCGCCGAAGCGACCGAAGCGAATGTCTTTTTAGCAAAATAAAACTCTATGCCGGATGGCGCTTCGCTTATCCGGCAAACAACACGAAGAGGTGAGAAGTAAACATGTCTAAACCATTTGTCTGGCAGGAACTCTTTGTTCAGGGTAAAGATAGTACCGAATATGAATTACTGAGTAATCAGCACGTTACAGTTTCGGAGTTAGACGGAGAGGAAGTGATTAAGGTTGCGCCTGAAGCGTTAACCTTATTAGCACAGCAGGCATTTTATGAGGCTTCATTCTTCCTGCGCGCCGGACATTTGAAGCAGATCGCCAGCATTCTGCACGATCCACAGGCCAGCGGTAACGATAAGTATGTTGCATTGCAACTGCTGCGCAACGCTGAAGTTTCGGCCAAAGGCGTGCTGCCTAACTGTCAGGATACCGGAACGGCAACGATTGTGGCCTGCAAAGGTCAGCATGTCTGGACCGGCGGCGATGACGCAGAAGCGTTAAGCAAAGGCGTGTATACCACCTTCACCGAAAACAACCTGCGTTATTCGCAAAATGCCCCGCTGGATATGTACACCGAGGTCAATACTCAGACTAACCTGCCGGCACAAATCGATATCAGCGCCACGCCTGGCAATGAATACCGCTTCCTGTTCGTCAACAAAGGCGGCGGCTCGGCCAATAAAGCGGCGCTGTTCCAGGAAACAAAATCCATTCTGCAACCGGAAAAGCTCACCGCCTTTCTGATCGAAAAAATGAAATCACTGGGCACAGCCGCCTGCCCGCCGTATCACATCGCTTTCGTCGTTGGAGGCTTGTCGGCCGACCAGGCGCTGAAAGTCGCCAAGCTGGCTTCAACCAAGTATTACGACAACCTACCCACCAGCGGGAACGAACTGGGTCAGGCGTTCCGCGATACGGCCCTGGAAGCCGAATTGCTCAATGCCAGCCGTGAGTTTGGTATCGGCGCGCAGTTTGGCGGCAAGTACTTTGCCCACGATATCCGCGTGATTCGCCTGCCACGTCACGGTGGTTCCTGCCCTATCGCCATGGCCCTCTCCTGCTCAGCCGACCGCAACATTAAGGCTAAAATTAACAAACACGGTATCTGGCTGGAGAAACTGGAGCATAACCCGGGCAAATTCATTCCTGATTCCCAACGGGTAGAAAATGGCGCCCAAACCGTACAATTGGATCTCAACCGCCCGCTACGCGAGATTCTGCACGACCTGTCCGCTCTGCCTATCGGTACTCGTTTGTCGTTAAGTGGTCCAATTGTTGTCGCCCGTGATATTGCCCACGCTAACATCAAAGCGCGCCTGGATAACGGCGAACCGATGCCGGAATACATGAAAAAGCATATCGTTTATTACGCAGGTCCCGCCAAAACGCCGGAGAATCAGGCCTGTGGTTCAATGGGTCCCACCACTGGCGGGCGCATGGATGGGTATGTCGATGCTTTCCAGGCACAAGGCGGTAGTCTCATTATGCTCACCAAAGGTAACCGCAGCCAACAGGTCACTGATGCCTGCCATAAACACGGTGGATTTAGCCTCGGTAGCATCGGCGGCGCCGCGGCCCTGCTTGCCCAACAGTACGTGAAAAGCCTGCACTGCCTGGAATATCCCGAACTGGGAATGGAAGCGGTCTGGATGATGGAAGTTAAAAATATGCCGGCCTTCGTGTTAGTCGACGACAAAGGTAATAACTTCTTTAGTCAGTTTGAGCAGCAACATCGCTGCGCAACCTGTCCGGCAGGACATTAAGGAGACGTAATGGAAGCGCGAGCCAATAATGACAGACACCGCCAACGTCAGCAGAAACTGAAAGAACAGGTTGATACCCGCGTGGCGGCGGCAACGGAGAAGAAAGGGATCCTGATTGTCTTCACCGGTAACGGTAAAGGGAAATCCACCGCAGCCTTTGGCACGGCAACGCGCGCGGTTGGTCACGGAAAAACCGTTGGCATCGCGCAGTTTATCAAAGGTCAGTGGGATAATGGCGAGTACAACACCCTGCAGCCGCTCGGCGTTGAATTCCATATTATGGGCACCGGATTTACCTGGGAAACCCAAAACCGGCAAGCCGATATCGAGGCGGCAACGGTAGTCTGGCAAGAAAGTAAGCGCATGCTGGCTGATGCGCATTACGATCTGGTGGTGCTGGATGAACTGACTTACATGCTGGCTTACCACTACCTGGATACCCAGGAGGTTCTCAGCGCCATCGAAAATCGCCCTGTCGGTCAGAGTGTTATCGTCACCGGGCGCGGATGCCACGCACTGTTGCTGGAACTGGCCGATACGGTCAGCGAAATTCGCCCGGTCAAGCACGCGTTTGACAGCGGTATTCAGGCGCAGGTGGGAATCGACTGGTAGCCATTCTTTTGCCGGATAACGACGCCCTGGCGTCTTATCCGGCCTACCGTTCTTTGCAGGCCTGACAAGGCACACGGTACCATCAGGCAGGCGATACCACAGATTTATTCAACAGCCAGTCCCGGAAGATCTGTAAATGCACAGATTCCGCTTTCTCTTCACGCCACGTCATGATGAAACGGTTCCCGGTTCGCATCGGGACATCGCAAGGAATGACCATATCACCACTATCCAGATCGTGCTGAATGGCAAAACGAGGAAGCAATGCCACGCCCAGATTAGAGCGAACCGCCGCAATCAGCATCGACAGCAGATCAAATCTTGGACCTTTATTGACCAACGGGCTGCTGACGCCTGACAGCGCAAACCATTCCTGCCAGCCTTTGATACGCGTGCTTTGGTGTAAAAGCGGGAATTCGTTCAGCAACTCCTCGACCGCCAGTTTCCGCTCCGGCTCAGCCAGCAAGCAGCGGCTGCAGACCGGCAGGATTTCCTCTTCAAACAGGTACTCAACGCCCGACCATGGCGAGTAGAAATCTTCACGCATGATTGCCGCGTCATACTCCCGATTGAGAAAATCACCAATATTCGCCAGCGAATGGATATTCACGATAATATCAGGATTGAGTTTGTTGAACTCGCGCAGATTCGGGATCAGCCAATGCGTGCTGAAGGTCGGATTCACTGCCAGCTCAATAACCTGCACCGTCGGCTGCCAGGTCATTATCGTCGTCGTATCTCGCTCAAGTTTATTTAACGTTTCTTTAACGATACTTAAATAATGTTTGCCCGCCGCATTTAAAAAAATGCGTTTCTTGGCATGATTAAATAGCGAGGTATTCAGAAAATCCTCCAGTGCATTCACCTGACGGAAAACAGCACTTTGTGTTAAAGCCAGCTCTTCAGCAGCCCGGGTATAACTTTCGTGACGCGCAACAACTTCAAAAGTTACCAGCAACTCCGTCTTCGGTA